>JARLFW010000119.1 GCA_031296345.1 Nitrosotalea sp.
GGGATAATGTGTTTCAAAGTTGTACTTTTTACCACATGCTTCTAGAACTTTTATTATATCAATACCAAGATTTTCAAATAGAATTGCTAGTTCGTTTACAAAGGCTATGTTTATGTCTCGAAATACATTGGCAGTAAGTTTTGCAGCATTAGCTGTCTTGCAATCAGGCATTTTGATTATTTCAACACCAAATACATGACGATACATTTCGGAAACAATATTGGTTGTTCTCTCATCTATTGCACCTACAAGCCGCGGTAATTTTTTAAAATCACTGAGTATTTCTCCAGGATTTGCAGTTTCTGGACATGTTGCAATACCAAAATCCCTTTTAGCCTTAATTCTATTATCCTTACCCTCTATTATTGAAATCAATTCATTTTCAACAAAACCGGGTTCAATTGTACTTTCTACTACAATAAGAGATCCTGGTTTTAATATCTTGTTAAGATCTTTGCTTACTGATATCAGAGCAGAGTAATCTGGAACATTATTTTTGTCCATCGGAGTAGGAAGTGAGAGTATTACAAAGTTAGAAACTGGTACAGCTTCTAAAATATTTGTAGTTGCATGAAATGTATTTTTTGCCATTACATCTTCAAATATTTTATCAAATCCTGGTTCATCTTGGAGGGGATATTCTTTTGAATTTATCATTTGGACCAAATTACTATTAATATCAACGCCTATAGTAGGAAGACCTGCGTGTGCAAAGGATAAAGCTGTTGGCAATCCTATTCGGCCTATACCTATAACACATACTCTAATTTGATTTGACTTTAGATAATTTTTTACATCATCCAAATTAGCTGAGATTAGACTTTGGAAACTTTCTTGACTCAAATGTATTTTTCAACTCTTTTTTCCATTAACTTGAATGGTTGACGCTTGTAAGTTTATATAAATTTGTGTCTAAAACTATCAAAATTTAAAGAACCCTAAGAACCGGTATCGTTTATGAATCTCATAGTAACTGGCGGAGCAGGTTTTGTAGGTAATCACCTCGTAAGGCATCTAGTAAAAAAAGGACACTCTGTTGATGTGATAGACAATCTTCATAGCGGCAATATAGAAAATTTATCAGATCTTATGGATAAGGTTACCTTTCATAAGATGGATATTTTAGATTATGATAATCTAAAACCTATTGTTAAAAATACTGATGGTGTCTTTCATGAAGCTGCTCTTACCTTAGTTCAAGAATCATATCTCAAACCAGAAGAATATCATAAAGTGAACGTATTAGGTACAGAAAATATTTTCAAACTTGCAGATGAATTCGGTTTTAAAATAGTGTATGCAAGCAGTTCTAGTGTATATGGAAATCCAGTATCTATACCAATCAAGGAAGACGCAATAAGAAAACCACTTAATCCCTATGGAGAGACAAAATTACAAGATGAAATTTTGGCTGAGAAATACAGTAAGCAGGGAGTCAAAATAATTGGTCTTCGCTATTTTAACATCTATGGAAAAGGTCAATCTATTTCTTATGCAGGAGTAATAACAAAATTTCTTGAACAGATTAGAAATGATAATCCCCCAATAATTTACGGTGACGGTCTTCAAGTACGTGATTTTATTCATGTAGAAGATATTGCTAATGCAAATCTGCTTGCCATGGAAAGCAAAATTGATTTTTCTTTTATAAACATAGGAACTGGAAAACCTACTACAATATTAGATCTAGCCAACATGATGATAAAAGCTGCACATCTACAAGTCAAATCTGTTCATGAAAAATCTCTACAGGGAGATGTTAAACAGAGTCTTGCAGACATAAATCTAGCAAAAAAACTTCTAGGATGGATGCCACAGATGGAATTAGACCATTGGCTGATGCAGATTCTTTCCTAAACTAATTTTTCGTTACAGATCATAGAATTAGATTCTCATAAAATTGAACATATTTTGGAAGTATTACATCATAAGTCATATTTTTAATAAAACGATTGAACGCATTATCTACTAATTTCTTGGCAAGTTCTTCATCTGTAAGAAGTGAGTTTATCGCATTCAAAAGTGCAGAGGGATCATTTGGTGGAACAAGTATGCCAGTAACTTGATCCTCTACTATTTCAGGAACACCGCCGACGTTTGTAGCAACAACTGGCACCTTCAAGTAAAATGCTTCTTTTATGGTCCAAGGAATGCTCTCCATTCTAGATGGTACTACAAGTACTGTAGATGATTTGAGAGTAGTCATTGCTTCTTTCCATGAAACATTTGTACAATAAACAACTTTGCCGTTAATTTTGGATTCAATACTTTTCAAGATATCAATTCCTTTTTCATAGCTGTCTCTTCCTATGTAAATAACCTGGTTTTTCACTTTAGAAACCTCTGGGATCTCTTCAAAACGTGTTTCGTCAATTGGAGCTGAAAGTAATTCAATATCAAGATTCAATTTTTCCTTGTATGCCTTTTTGACAAACGCAGAATCGGTAGTTAACTTGTCTGCCCACTTTAACACCCTTGACTCTGTTGATGTAACTATACTGCTTATCCCAGTAGAGTGAAGAGATTCTACCTGTTCAGCATAAACACCATGAACAGATAATACTTTTTTCTTTGCCTTGACAAATTTCATCACAAATGCTGACGGTACATTAAAGGCATGTACAATGTCATATTTTTTATTTGATAGTAATGCCATCATAATTCCTATTATTGCAAAGCTTGGATTTTTCAAATTTTTAATAGGGATATGTGGTACCTGCATCAGGGTTACGTCATATCCATGCTTACGTAATTTTTGAGCAAGTAAATTTGCATGCCCTCCAATTCCTCCCGCATATCTTGGAGAAACAAATAATATTTTCAATACGTATCAAAAATATACATACAGCTAATAAGGGATTAGGGATAAAATATAGAAATTTTTGAGAAAATTTACGTTAGAGCCTGTGATGCTTCGTGCATCATCTGACTCTTTGCACATCCAGCTGCAAGTTCGTCACCTGAGCCTCTTCTCATGATTCCTCTGTAGAGACCATCTTCAAGTTTTACACCAACTCTTTGTTCCCATTCTTCTACTGAGATGGAATATTTCTTTTGGATTCTGTCTCTATACCATTCTGGAATTACGTTAAAGGCGCAGAATGGAACAACTCTCAAGTCTGGTGTAAGATAGTGAATATCACATCTCTGGAGTCTTTCAAGATCTTCATTGTATTTGTCTTGGAAGTGCATCATACCTAAGAACAAACCTTTCACATGCCATGAACCTACAGAGTTGAAGGATCTCTTCATCAATATACTGCCAAACATCTTTGCAAGGTCAAGGCCTGCTGGTTGTTTCTTTTTATCAATAAAGCTTGAAAGTTTTCTTACTACTTCTAACATGGTAAAGTACTTGTTCTTTCCAGACTTGATTTCTTCTGCCTTGTCTTCAAAGAGTTCTAACATTCCTTGGATATCAGCAAATCTTGTTAGTGGAACAAATTTCTTTGTCTCTGCATCTTCAAAGATGTATGTTCCTGCACCACATGCAAAGTGGATTGAGAGTTCATACTTTTGTTTGCTAGAGAATGCTTCAATTACATTTGTTAGAGGCATGCAACTTGGAACTGGGAAC
>JARLFW010000120.1 GCA_031296345.1 Nitrosotalea sp.
AATCTGGTGCGGATCATGGAATGGGAGCAGGCGGAGACATATCACGACGAATTGACATCGTAGCAGAAAAGACAGTTCTTGATTACCTACGAGAGATAAATTTTGAGTGTACTGTTTTTGGAGAAGAGTGTGGCATGGTAGAATTATCTCCAAATCCCAAAGGATTTGTAATAATGGATGCCATTGATGGCTCTACTAATGCAGTTAGGGGATTACCTTTCTTTTGCTGTTCACTAGCATTTGCACCCGAAGATAATTTGAGTTCTGTCACAGATGGAGTAATTATGGATTTACATAATGGAGATTTGTATTCTGCATCAAAGGGCAATGGCGCATATGTCAATGGAAAAAAGATTCACGTTCATAAAGATAAACCAATTTACTTTGTTGTAGGTGTTGACATTTCAGGAGTTACACCAGAGGCTCTAACTCAATTGGCACCAATTCTTGCAGCATCAAATCATGTAAGACATTTTGGTGCAGTTGCACTTGAGCTTGCAATATTTGCACGTGGACTAGTTGATGTATTTGTAGATCTGAGAAGGAAATTAAGGATAACAGATGTTGCTGCAGGATATCTCATAGCTTTAGAAGCTGGCGGATATGTGGTTGATGAAAATGGTATGCCACTTGACTCAAAGTTAAGCTATGACAAGAGAATCTCATTCGTAGCTGCTGCAAATAAGGAAACACTGGATGATGTAATGAAAAAACTCGGATTATCATCCAAGATTTGATTTCTGATTTACTTAATTTCTGAGAAAAATTTATGGCGCCCTTGGCGGGATTTGAACACGCGTCGAGGCCGTGACAGGGCCCCATTCTAGACCGGGCTTTACGAGGATTGGAATTAACCGCATCCCCTCTATACTACAAGGGCGTTAAAATATTGTGGAAGAAAATCTGAGTTTAAAGCTTTCTTTTCTTCAAAAAATTTTGTAAAAGACTAAATTATACACAACTATGACGTTTTGCTATGGGTTCGTAGCTCAGCCAGGTAGAGTACCGGACTTTTAATCCGGCTGTCCGGGGTCCGAATCCCCGCGAACCCGCTTAAAATCAATTAATTAATCCAAGATATGAAAACGTTAGATTTCTACTGAGTGTAACTTCAAAAAGAGAGGTTTTCTAACTACTTAGATTCAGTTCTGGAAATTCTGCTTGCTTGATTCCCAAGTCATTTTGAAGTGTTCTGATCTTCTTTGCATATTCGGACATTCTGGTGTTGTCGCTCTGAACCTTTGCGATTTTGTATCCTCGCCAGGCTTTTTTGAGTGCACCCCATGTTTGACCGGCAGTGTAGTTAGGGTTTTTTGATTGCGGTTGTACGAATTGATACATACTGAGACGTAATACACGAAAATTAGTTATTTGCCCATATGTTAAGTAAAATCAATATAAAAGTCAAGTTTCATACATTAAATTCATACAATTAGCATCTTTACGTATAAAAATTCTAATTTATGTATATTTCTGATATATTTTAGGCTTTGTTTTTTATCAAGACTTTTAATTTACTTTCAAGGCCTTGAATTGCAGTCCTTACTTCATTTGTTCTCTTGGTGGTTCCAACTACATATGCCTGAATTTTTCTTTTTCTGTCTGTAATCATTCTCTGTTGTTCATGTTTACCAGAGGATCCTTGAGATCTTCTAGTATCTAATGATAATTCTGGAGTTGTTGACTGGATAATTTTGTAGAGTTCCTTTGCATCAATTTCTTTGGATGGAATTGTTTTTTGTACTTCTGACAAGGATAGTTGTGATAGAGATTTTTTTGAGTTTGCAGCTATTTGCACTAGATGTCCAACTATTTTGTGTGATACTCTAAAGGGTATTCCTTTTCGTACCAGATTTTCTGCAATGTCAAGCGATATGGAAAATCCTACATCTATCGCGTGCCTTAGTTTTTTCTCATTTACACTCATAGTTTTAAGAAGAGAATTGACTACAAGTAATGATGATATTACTATCTTAGAAGTTGGCCAAATAGAGACTTTGATTTGTTGAAGATCTCTGTTGTATCCAGATGGTAATCCCTTCAGATTTGACAAGATAGCCATTTGATATCCTATGACTTGAGCAGTTTTACCTCGGATTAGCTCAAGAATGTCAGGATTCTTTTTTTGTGGCATAACACTTGATGTAGATGTAAATTTATCAGACAATTCAAGAAAAGAAAATTCAGAAGTGGACCATATGATAAAATCTTCTGCCATTCTGCTCAAATTTGTCATTAGGATGCAGCAGTTTCCAACATATTCTGCCACAAAGTCTCGTGATGAAGTTGCATCAATTGAGTTCTCTACTAGTCCTTTGAATCCAAGCATTTTTGCAGTAGATTGTCTGTCAATTGGAATACTTGTTCCACCAACTGGGCCTGCACCAAGAGGTGATTCATTGACTCGGCCATATGTTACATAAAATCTGTCAAGATCACGGAAAAGTGCATCAGCATATGCAAGAAGAAAATGAGAGAACAATCCAACTTGGGCTTGCTGAAGATGAGTATACAGAGGCATTATGGTATTTTGATATTTTTCTGCTAGTTGTATTAGCGTAGAAATGACTTCATTTAGACAAAAACAGATGATATTGATGTCATCGCGTATCTTCATGCGTATGTCAAGTGTAACTTGGTCATTTCTTGAGCGTGCAGTGTGCATCTTACCCCCAGCTTCTTTTCCTGCTTTTTTTATCACTAGAGACTCGATGAGTTCATGAATATCTTCAGCTTCAGATTTCTCAGAAAATTCTTCTTTTTTGAGTTTCTCAAGAGCAGTAAGAATCTTTGTTGCTTCAGATTTTGTAATAATTTTATTTTCTAAAAGCATCATAGTGTGAGCTTGACTTCCAAGAATATCATACAAAGCTATTTGAAAATCATCAGAGATTGACGAGAGAAATTCTAATGTGTTTTCATCTAGTTTCCCTGCTAATCTTGATCTGTACACCAATTTACGAATTAGAATGGTTATATATAGCATAGACGCTTTTTTGATTTATGTCACAGGCATCTCTAGAATTAAGAAGACAAATTTTTGATGAGCTGACGAAAGTAGTTGATCCAGAAATTAATGTCTCAATAATGGAGCTTGAACTAGTGGACAACGTTGACATCATTGGACCAGAAGTTAAAATCGATCTGCATTTGACAAGTCCCTTTTGTCCAGCAATATTTGGATTTAAGATTGCACAAGATGTGCATGACAATGTGCTCAAGATAGATGGCATAAATGATGTAAAGGTCAACGTTTCAAATCATTTCATGGCAGAAGCCATAAACAATCAGGTTAATTCTAGTAAAAATCCCAAAAAGCCTTAAAATATTATTTTTGAAATCCTAAGAGATATCCTCTAAGCAATTGTATTGCCATTGCAGGATCAACACCTTTTGGACAAACGTGACTACAAGATCCAGCAAAGTGGCATCGCCAGATTCCATGAGAGTCGTCTACAATTTTCAGTCTGTCCTCTTTTCCTTTATCCCGGTTATCTGCTACGTATCTGTAAGCTTGTGCAAGTCCCTGCGGACCAATAAATGATGTATCTGTAGCCATTGTAGGACATGCAGCGTTACACAGACCACATTTGATACAGTATGAGAACTGGAGATACTTTTCAACGTCCTTTGGTGTTTGTATAAATTCTTTAGATTCAGGTGTTACTTCAGAGTCTTCTCTTATGATAAACGGCTTGATTTTTTTATGGTTTGAGATTAGTTGTTTAAAGTCAACTGCAAGATCCCTAATTATTGGGAAATTATTCATAGGTTCAACCGTGATAACGTTTGAGTGTAATTCTGAAACTCTAGTATAACAAGCCAGTGAAGGTTTTCCATTAATCTTCATACCACAAGAACCACAGGATGCTTGCCTACAAGAGTACCTTACTGCTACAGCATGATCAAGATTTTGTTTTACATACAAGATTGTTTCCAGAACTGTAGTCCATTTCTTTACTGGGACTTTAAATTCAGAGTAAGTGGTCTCGTGTCCTGCTGCAGGATTTGATCTTGCTATCCTTAGTGTTATAGTGTCTAGTTGATCTGAGGTTTTGTCAATTGAGATTAATTCTTCGGATGGTTTAGGAGCTGTAACAACTGCCATGCCTAAGACATCCCCATTCCCGCCATCAATATAGTCCTTGAGCCATAAGCAATCAAAATTGCCATAGATGCAATGGAACCATAGTTGACCATTTTTTCATAAGATGATCCTTGTTTTAGCTCCAGAAGAATTACTCGAAGGCCATTGAAACCATGGACAGATAACAGTATCAATATAGATTCCAACATCAATGCATATGGTAAGAAGTGATAATTTGCAATCACGTTTTGATATTGTAATGACTGACCAAAGTTTTGTGTCATTCTCATCAAGATATGCACAGCTACAAGTACTACAGCTCCTAATGCTGTTCCATAATGTATTTTCATGATAATACTTTCTCGCATCTTAATCACCAAACAGAACTGATGCACCATACATCATGGCAAGAGCTGCAAGTCCGATAGAGACCCAGATGCAAAGTCTTTGTTTGTAGTTTAACGATGCTGCTTTGTATGGATATTCTGGTTGTCCAGGTTTTCCAACTCCTATGCCTCCATGACCAAGCATTACTCGAATTCCATTTGCAGTATGAAAAACACACATGCCAATGACCAGTGTAAGAATGATATGTCCTTGTGGTGTCTGTGTAAATTCTAACATTTTATCCCACGCAACTTTTCCATGAACAATTGTGCTTGTTTCAAAAATATGTCCTATCAAATAAGCAAGTAAACCAAGTCCAGTGAGTCTTTGTAACCAATATGCAACTCGTTCTATACCATATCGAGTAGGATTTGCCATCCCCTTAATGCCTTCACGGTTTGACAATCTTTCTGCCAACTAGTATTTCCTCTCCACTGGCTGGTATTTAGTAATAGTTACTGGATGCGTCTTAAGAACAGGCTCCTTGGTATCATAGTAAACAAGAGTATGGTGTAAGAAGTTCTTATCATCCCTATCAGGATAATCAACTCTTGCATGAGCACCTCTGGATTCCTTTCTTGCAATCGCGCCCATCAGAATAACTTCAGCAACACGGAACATTGAATCAAGTTCCATAACGTTTGAAAAGTTAGTGTTATACTCTTTAGCTTTATCATCTACGTGCTTCCAAGTTTTTTGATGTAATTGTCGTACTTGTTTTAATCCTTCAACTAGGTTGTTTTCAGTCCTATAGACGTAAGCTTTTGAATTCATAATATCAGTCAACTCTTGACGTACTTCATACGGATTAACACTTCCACTTCCTCTAAAAATTCCATCATAGATTCTCTTTTCTTCAGTAGCAATCAGATGCATTGGAAATGGTGGTTGTGATTTACCTTCAAGAATATATTTTGCAGCCTGTTCACCTGTTATTTTCCCCCAAACAAGACACTCGGATGTAGAGTTTGCACCCAATCTATTTGCGCCATGAACACTGTTACATGCAGCTTCACCAGCTGCCCATATTCCTTGAATTTCTGTTGCACCATCTATGTTTGTGTGAATTCCTCCCATCATATAGTGACACACTGGTCGAACATCAATTGGTTCAGTTACTGGATCTACACCATTAAATTTCAATGATATTTCTCGGATGGCAGGAAGTTTTCCTATAATAACTTCTTTACCAAGATGTGTCAAATCTAATTTTAGACATTCCACGCCAGTTTCATTTTTGAATCCTCTACCTTCGTTAATTTCTGTCATCATTGCACGCGAAACAACATCTCTTGAAGCAAGTTCAAGTTTGTTTGGTGCATATTTTTTCATAAATCTCTCTCCATCCTTGTTTATCAGATAACCTCCTTCACCTCTAGCAGCTTCTGTAATTAGAATTCCAGATGGTAATATTCCAGTTGGATGAAACTGAACAAATTCCATGTCTTTCAATGCCATTCCTGCACGATATGCCATGTCCAAACCATCAGGAGTTGAAGATAATGAATAAGTTGAGAAACTGTAAACTCGTCCTGCTCCACCAGTTGCAATAATTAGTGCCTTTGCCTTGAATGTGTAAAAATTACCACTTGAAAGTTCGATAGCTGTAATACCGCAGAAACTTTGACCGTCATGGATTACAGATGTAACAAACCATTCGTTGTAAAATTCTATGTTGTCAAATTTCTGACAAGTATCATAAAGTGTCTGCATTTCATAGAAACCAACTTTATCTTGGGCATATGTTGCTCGGCTAAAGCTGTATCCTCCAAATGGTCTCTGACCAATTCGTCCATCCTCTCTTCTTGACCAAGGCATTCCCCAATGTTCAAGCTGGTATATTTCAGATGGCATTTCTTGTACAAGTCTTTCAATGACATCCTGATCCCCAAGAAAGTCACTTCCTTTCACAGTATCATAAACATGAGATTCAAGAGAATCTCCGTCTTCAGGATATAGAACAGCTGCTGTCCCACCTTCGGCAGATACTGAGTGTGAACGCATAACTTGAAGCTTTGAAATAACTCCTATCTTTAACTTTGAACTTACTTTTGCTGCTTGAATTGCGGCCCTAAGACCAGCAAGACCAGAACCTACTATCAAGAGATCAAGTTCTATGCTGTTAACCATTATTCGACTTGTACTTTTCAGGCTTCATAAATATGTCTTGTGAAGTATCAATCACCTTATTGCACACAATTCTCTGTGTAACCTATAGGACATGAAAAATAATCAAAGGTCAACTAAGTAATAAATAATTGTAGAACATTATAGCTACAGTTGAAAAATATTAGAAAGTTATTATTAGATAAATCAAAACCTCTTGTTTTTCCAGGAGTATATGATGCAATAACTGCAAGAATTGCTCAGAAAGTAGGCTTTGAAGCAATGTTTCAGACAGGATATGGAACATCTGCAGCACTTCTTGGTATGCCAGATTATGGTTTCATAGGATCTAAAGAGACAATTGAAAATGCAACAAGAATATGCAAATCAGTCTCTGTTCCAGTCATAGTAGATGCTGACACGGGTTATGGAAATCCATTGAGTGTGTGGAAACTTGTAAATGAATTGGAGGCAGTTGGAGCATCAGGAATATTTCTTGAAGATCAGAAATGGCCAAAGAGATGCGGACATATGTCTGGCAAAGAAGTAATTCCAAAAGAAGAATATGTTGAAAAACTTCGTGCTGCTGTTGATGCTAGAAAAAGTAAGGATTTCATAATTGTAGCAAGAACAGATGCCCGGGCTACTGAAGGCATTGATGCAGCAATAGAAAGAGGTTTACTTTATAAAGAAATTGGAGCTGATGCAATTTTTGTTGAAGCCCCAAAATCAATTGAAGAGATGAAGAAAATAGGAAAATTAATCAAAGCTCCTCTGGTTGCCAACATGATAGAAGGAGGAGCTACGCCCGTTCTTTCATCCAATGAACTACACAAAATGGGATTTAATCTAATTTTATATCCATTATCAGTACTTTATGCAAACACATTTGCAACATTAAAGATTCTAAAGGAATTGAAAAAATCTGGAACTACTTTGAAGTTTAAAGAATCTCTTGTTAATTTTGATGAGTTTAACGATATTGTAGATCTCACAAAATTCAAGAAAATGGAAAACAAGTACTCGACTAAATAATTAACAAAAAAGAAAAGTGATTTTCAAGGTCCTATCTAAGAGTTTGTTCTCTTTACTTCTATTTCTATAGTAGAAACATTTCTAGTTCGTCCATCTTGTGATTGCATTTGTTCTGAACCTATTGTGATGTTTCCCACGGCAAAGCCTGCATTTTCTGTCTTTCGTGCTATGATTTGAGCTACGTCGACTGCAGCGCCGATACTAAGTCCTCTTGCCTTGATTGATATTTTTGGTTGATTTGCCAACTGTATGAGCGCAGAAGTAACATACGCCATCAGAGGCTTCTTTCCTATGTAGATTATGTCTCTAGATTCGGACATACATTGAGCACCATTTGGGATAATTTAAATCTAAGAATGAAAAATTCGAGGCATTGAAGTTTTTACTGTTCATAGTTTTTGGAATAGCAATAATTGGAATTGGTTCAGCGTATGGATATCAGGAAGTTTCAACGTCAGATTTCAAAGTAGTAAATTCTCTTGGTGAGGATATCAAATCTCCCGTTGTTGATCAACAACTAAACTTACAGACTTCTTTAAAAAATAGTGGCAATAAAACTATCAATTGGGCGTACATAGAACAAGTAATTAATTCAGATGGAGCAATTGTTGATCTAAATTATGCCACTGGATCCATTGTAAAAAATCAGACTCTAGATGCAGCACTTTCGTGGACGCCACATACAAGAGGAAATTATAAAATCGAGATATTTGTTTGGGATAATTTGCGTGACATTAATCCACTTGCTCCAATGTTAACTCATGCAATTACTGTAACTTAAAAAAGTGGACCGGGTGGGATTTGAACCCACGATCTCACCCATGCCAAGGGCGTATCCTACTAGGCTAGACGACCGGCCCATATTCAACCAGAATATTACATCTGATTTGCATTAACTTTTTTTGAGAGGTTATTAACGTTTAGCGTGAATTAAAATCAGTATGCAAAATAATAGCATAAGATATTTAACCTTCTAAATCAAAAACTTCACGTGGTCGTAGACAGTAAAGCGATAATTTCATACATACAAATTCAGAAAGAAGATTTAGGAGTTTTTAGATTCAAACCAAAAGAAGGTGGTCAAGTTCCACAATACAAAGCTGGACAATTTCTTACACTTGGAGTATTTGTACCAGCAGAGAATAAGATTATTCGAAGAGCATATTCGATTGCATCAAATCCAGAAAATAGAAATTATATTGAATTATACATCAGATGGGTAAGAAAACCACTACCAGGACGTCTTACCACAGTTTTGTTTAGTGCAAAAGAAGGAGATGACATAATTTGGCTAAAACCAACCGGTCCTTTCACCATAGAAGAAAAAAAACCAGACGGTGAACCAGACAATAGAAGAATAGTATGTCTTGGTGGAGGTACAGGCCTTGCACCATTTGTTAGTTATGCAAAACATCTTCATGCAACAGGAAGTAAAAGAGAGGTTGTAGTATTTCATGGAGCCAGTTATGTTGATGAGTTAGGTTACAGAGAAGAATTAACTCGATTAGAAGAGGAAAGTCTTGACAGAGGAAAAGACAAGTGGAATTTCAAATATAGAGCCACTATCAGCAGACCAGATGAATGGTTTAACAGAACTTGGAATGGCAATAAAGGCAGAGTAGAAAGTTTCTTACAGTCAAAAGATGGCGAAATGTCACCACTTGAAACTATGGTTGGTGAAAAAATTACAAAAGATAATACTGTCTTTTTCATTTGTGGTTGGCAGGGAACTATTGATGGATGCATGGATGTATTGACGCCAAAAGGCTTTGTCACAGAAAGAACCAAGCGAGCAGACAAGAGCTTTGAGATAAAGTATGAATCATACGGATAGAAGAAATTATCTTTGAAAGAATAATATTCTATTACCTTGGCGAGTCTACAGGGACGTAGGTTAGCTTGGTAGACTGCCAGCCTCGGGCGCTGGATGTCGTGGGTTCAAGTCCCATCGTCCCTATGTTCTTGAGAATTTTATCACAATTCCAAATAAATGATTGAAATATGCCATAAAAACACAGAAGCCAGTTGACAATTGCAATATATCTTGCACATTTGAATCCCGTTACCAAGGCTCACGTAGAAATTATCAATGAATTAAAAAATGAAAATGAGGTTAGAGTATTACCAGTCATATTCATGAAGGATGATAAAGAAATCAACAGTAGAAGTTTTCCATTTAGTTATGATTTGAGAAAGAAAATGCTTAATGCTGTATTTGGAAACAGTATCACAGTTTTACCAAACTATACGTTCTATGCACCATTTTTAAAATATATGCCTCCAATGTTATCTCCTTATTCATGGAAAATAAAAAAACAAATTCTTGATGAGATAACTAGAGACTATTTCACTTACACCGGAGACAAAGCTGAGGGTTTTGTGCTTAAACTCTATGGACTTAATCCCAGAATAGGAAAAAGAAAGGAAACTTCTGCATCCTCTGTGAAACAAAAGATGTTTGAGGCAGCTATGGGAAAAAATACAGATTGGGAAAATTATGTAGAGCCCAAAGTAGTACAAATAATACGCGAAAACTGGGACATTGTCAAGAAATTTGCAAATGCAGAGGATCTTACATATCGAGTATTAGGAATGAAATTCCCAAGCATTGGATTTTGGTAGAAATAGATTAATTATAGACGGATTCGGTTTTTCAATATGAAACCTTTTGTACCAAAATTCGTCTGGTTTGATGGAAAAATAGTAAAGGACGAAGACGCAAAGGTTCCAGTTATGACTCATGCAATACATTATGGAACTTCAGTTTTTGAGGGACTACGAGGATATTGGAATTCTAAAAACTTGAACATTTTCAGACTTGATGATCACATAAAGAGATTTAGAAATTCAGGTAAGGTATATTCAATTTCTTTGAGATTTACCGATAAAGAAATAGCTAATGCGATAATTGATCTTTGTAAAAAAAATAATGTAAAAGAATCATGTTACATAAGACCATTTTATTTTGTAGGCAGACATGGGATTAATCTTCATGTCACTGAAGATACTCCAACACATGCAGCTGTAGTCATGTTTCCTTTTGGAGAACTATTCAACAAAAATGGAATAAATACAGGCATATCTTCTTGGAGACGAATTAATGATATGTCTACACCGCCACTTGCAAAAATGGGTGGAAATTATCTTAATTCTATACTAGCAACACAAGAATCTAAGAGAAATGGTTACGATGAAGCCATATTATTAGATCATTTAGGAAACATAAGTGAAGCACCTGGAGAAAATATCTTTGTCATAAGAAATGGAAAGTTGCTAACTCCTCCACCTAGCTCATCAGCATTAGAAGGGATAACAAAAGATTCTGTTGTTGAGATAGCAAAAGATCTCGGATATCAAATAATTGAGCGTGAAATTCCTAGAACCGAAATATATTTTGGCGATGAAGTATTTCTAACAGGAACAGCTGCTGAAATAACTCCAGTTATTTCAATAGATGGTAAAAAGGTTGGAGATGGTAAAGTAGGCAAAATCACTGGAAAGATTAGAACAATCTATTCAGATATCACAATGGGCAAAAATAAAAAGTACTCAAAGTGGATAACAGCGGTGTATTAAGATGAAAATAGTTCAAATAGGTACTGGCGGCTTTGGTAAAAATCATGCCAGAATTCTTTCTCAACTTGGAGTTCTTTCTGCAATATGTGACATGAATGAATCCCGTGCAGAAGAATTCGGCAAAAAATATTCTGTAAATTATTATTCATCTCTAGACTCCCTTATGGATTCAGAGCAATTTGATGCAGCATTTGTTTGCACACCTACTTCAACTCATTTTGGCATAGCAAAGAAACTCTTAGAACAAAAGAAAAATGTCTTTGTAGAAAAACCTATGACTTATCTCTCACATGAAGGCGAAGAATTACTTAATCTAGCCAAGAAAAACAAGGTGGTTCTCACAAGTGGCTACATAGAGAGATTCAATCCTGCTGTTTCACTTGTCAAAGAATATGTCAAGACAAAGAAGTATGGTGAATTGATAATGCTTGAATTTCACAGAGAAAACAGAATGCCTAATCACATAAAAGATGTAGGAATTATTTACGATACTTCAGTTCATGACATAGATACTGCCATGTGGTTGTTTGATGATGTGCCAGAAGTTGTATTTGCAAGATCTGGAAAAATAAGACACGAACATGAAGATTTTGCAACAATAATGCTAGGCTTCAAAGATAACAGAGTTGCAATCATATCATCAAACTGGATTACTCCAATTCGTGTAAGAAAATTCAGTGCCGTATGCGGAGATGCAATAATTTCTTCAGATTTTATTACACAAGAGGTAAAGATTGAAACAAGTTCAGGAGCTGAAATACCTCGCAAAGAGATGGAAGAGCCATTGCTTTTAGAGATAAAGAACTTCATTTCAGCAATAGAAGGAAAAGATACCATAAGAGTAAGAGCAGAAGATGCTTTGAATACCACTAAAATTGCAGAAGCGGCACTTTTATCTAGTCAAAAAGGAACTCCAATTTATCTAGACCTAAAATGAACAGAAAACTGATAGAGATTTTGGCGTGTCCAATAGACAAACACTTTCCACTTGAGCTTGTAGAATTTAATTCCAAAGACGAAATTGTTTCCGATGGTGTAATATTTTGTTCAAAGTGTTCAAGGTATTATCCAATAATAGAAGAGATTCCCATAATGTTGCCTGATGAACTACGTGACAAAAATCAAGATATCGAATTCTTAAACAAGTACAAAAATACTCTTCCTGATAAAATAGTTTCAAATGGCTCTCCATGGCACTTGTGATAAAAAATGGTAACAAATTTTATTTCTGAAAAAGCAAAACTTGGAAAAAATGTGAAGATATGGCATTTTGCTTATGTAGGAGACAATGCAGAGATTGGAGACAATGTCAAGATTGGTTCTCTTGCACATGTAGATTACAATGTAAAGATAGGAGAAAATACAATGATAGAGGGACTTGTTTACATACCGCCTCTTTCAGTAATTGGAAAAAATGTTTTCATCGGTCCAGCCGCAGCGTTAACCAATGATCCATATCCTGCTAGTAAAAAGATGATAGGAGTAACCATAGAAGATGGAGCAGTCATAGGCTCAAGAGCTGTAATTAAGGCAGGAGTTACAATAGGCAAGAATAGTGTGGTAGCAATGGGTGCAGTAGTAACAAAAGATGTTCCACCCAATTGTGTTGTAATTGGAGTTCCAGCCAAAGTCAAGTATTCAAGAGAAGAATATGACAAGAAGAAGAAGAACTGGGAAGAAATCTAGTGGCTCATTTGTTTTTGGAAAATCCAGTTCTTAATTTTTGACATTAGTAAAACCCAAAGCACTACAAGTATCATTGCAATGACTGCTTTAACAATAGAATCTAGTATATGATCAAATGCTCCAAATCCATGTATTGAGAGTGGTGCTATAATTAAGACAAGTAATCCTCCACCACCAATAATCAATGCCCACATTACAAAAATGTAGAAGAAGATGGGTTTTCCTTTCATATTTTTATTCCCATCATAAAGGCTGTAATAATTGCCAATGCTGCAGAAAACAAGGCTAGTCTAAAAATCACAAACCCTACTTGCTTTTCAGTCATAGGTCCATTGGCTAAAATCAACCTAACAAGAGTAACTGGTGCAGATTTATCATCACTTGCCATTAGCCTAAAGTCTTCGGTATGAACTACAGGCTTTGCTTTAATCTGTCTATGTTCAATTATTCTTTTCACACTAGAGAGAAAGAGAAAAGAGTTAATCACTGCAGGAAGTAATGCAATTGCTGCAATAACTTCAACATGACCTATAATAGCTAATGTACCATACATTGCTCCCATAGTTAGAGCTCCAGAATCTCCAGGAAATATCCTACTTGGAACTTTATGATATTTGTAA
>JARLFW010000121.1 GCA_031296345.1 Nitrosotalea sp.
AAGAAATTAGAATCATTTCTAAAAGAAAAACTGGGTGAAGGTCAGGATTTTTTTGACCAGTATAAAGTAAGAGAAGCGTAATCTATCTGCCCATACTGGCGGCCAATTTGTCATGAATCTGCGCTAAAATGAGTTCAGCTTTTTCCTTATTTTCAAACGTTTCTATTTTTTCATCCATTATGGCATCAATTTCATAACTCTTGTCGACCAATACGTCTGCCACGTGATCATCTAATGTTCCATTGCCCATTAAATAATATGCAAAGACTGTATTCTTTTGACCTATTCTATGTAGTCTATCTTCTGCTTGTCTGTGAATCGCCGGACTCCAATCAAGTTCTGCAAATATTACATATCTTGCTCTGCTTAGATTGATTCCGACATTTCCGGCACGCAGACCTGCTATGATGAGTTTAGTTTCACCATTTTGGAATCTGTCTATGCCATCTTGTCTTTCCTTGTCACTCTGACCTCCAATTATAGAAGCTGGTGTATATTCTGCCAAGTTTGTGTGAAGTAATTCATGTATTGCTTTATGATGACAAAATACTACGACACTCTCTTCAATTTCCATTATGTTTTTGACAAATTCAATTACATGAGGAACTTTTGCAACCCCCGCAGCTTGTCTCTCACTCTGTATTGCTCTCTTGTATGAGGAGAACTTATCAAATGCACTTGTTGCATTTTTCTGCTCTTTTTCTAATCTCTCCCAAATCTTGCCAAGTTCTGCCTGGTAGTAATTGATATCTGAATCAATGAGTTCCTTGTATCGAACCTTCTCCTTGAGCTCTTTTAGAACATCAGATTTTTTTCTTCTCAGCATTACATGCTTGCGTAACTCTTCTCCCAAACTTGCCCGCTTGTTCTCTAAAACTATTGCCTTTCCTTTTTCATTGACATAACAAAAGTACTCGCAAAACTCATCAAAGGTACCTAACAGTCCAGGTCTTAGTATGTCTACAATCGGCCATATCTCAGAACCTCTGTTGTAAATTGGTGTTCCAGAAAGCCCAACTCTATATTTTATTGAATCAAGAGCTGCAAGTTTTTTTACAGCTGTATATTTTTTAGTAGTCTTTGATCTTAGGTGCTGCACTTCATCACAGACAATTGTTTTGATATTTAATTTTGAAAGGTCGTCAATTCTTTTATGAAGTAGATCATAATTTATGATATATACATCGTGCTTCTCAATATCCTGGGATTTACCGGTTCGAATTAAAACAGATGATGGATATCCGTCTTCAATTATTCTTCCATTGCGGCTACGTTTTTTTAAGAATTTTTGAGTCTCTCTTTGCCAATTGTTTAGTGTAACCAGCGGAGCTACAATCAACACTGGAAATGTTTGTTTCTCTGTGGCAAGATATGCCAAGGTCTGCACTGTTTTTCCCAAACCCATTTCGTCTGCCAAGAGTGCATTTCCATATGACTTGAGTAGAAAATCAAGTCCCTCTCTTTGAAAGTCAAGAAGTTTTCCTCGAAATTGCGGTCCAGGATTTGCCTTTCGAAGCTTTTCAATTCTTGTCCACTTTTTTTGTGGAACTACAACTTTGCGAACTTTTCTATGCCATATTGATTTTGATCTAATCTCAAGGGGGTATCTATCCATGATCCATTTTATCTTCTCTACATTTTGGATAGTATCTGGAACTATTGCCTCCTCTGGACCGTTACCATACCATGCATGTGGTATGACACGGGCTACCATGCTTACTGCTCTAGGGCCAGTTAATTTCCAAGTCCAATTTTTTGAGTATATGTCTAAGACATATTCTAGGGTGCCAAAATCTTTCATAGATCGTAATTCCCCGATGTTTAGTGAACTCGATTTATGAATCTTTAACTCTGTACCGAAGATCACAGTTTCCGTAATTTATGGCATCTTTAAATAATTTTGAAAGGAAATATGTGGTTTTTACACAGAATCATGGTTAAAAATGGATAAATATCCAAAAAAGACTATCTTCTCAAAAAACTATTTAATGGATTTTCTTCGGAATTTCTTGAATTTGTCAAAGCCTAGTTTCTGTCCAAAGAACTTTCTTACATAAAAGTAAGCTACTGCTGTTGCTAATATTGCGGATCCTGCTATTGTTGCAACTATTGGAAAAAATGCTAACTCGTGGTTTGGATATAATCCAAAGACTGTTGCAATAGTGTTTGGTACAAGTTCAGCCGTTCCAGCTACTGTCCACCAAATGATGAGGATGGTGACCTTGTTTGTAACTTCGGTCTGTACTACATTGACTCCAGTAGCAACCATTTGCATAACGTTTTCAGACATTTGTATCTGTCTATCAAGTCTTCCAAGAATTACCTCGAATTTTCCAAGAATTATTTCGTCATCTGATACCATGTCTGCATCTCCGTGCTTCAGGTTGTGTACTGTATCATAAGTAGCCCATACTGCATTTAGAAAAGTCAAAAGAGATGTCTTCATGTTTGATAACTCTAATGAAATATCTCTGGTAACTTGTCTTGAGCCTGCAATATCGATCTCAAACTGTTCTGCTCTTTCTACTATGAGTCGCAGTATTGAAAAATTAGATTCACAAATTTCATCTATGATTCTTGCTAAAAGTATTGTCTGCCCATCTGTCCAAGTGTCTGCCTCTTTTGGAAGTTTTCGTAAAACAGTAGGAGCATAATTGTACAAACGTGTTATCTTTCCACCATAGTCGTCATGGATTGTTACAATCAAATCTTTTTTCATGAATATCAAAATGGGTGCAGTCAAAGTTTTGTTGTTTCCAGGTACAACAAAAGGTATCATGAGACCTAGCGTGTCTCCCCTGTCTTCATAACTTGATACGTATCCTGATAATAGAACAGAAGCATCCATTGTGATGCCTAATTTTTCTAGAATTTTTGGTGAATCATCAATTATGCTATCCACCACACATTCGATCCAAGTAAGGTGTCCTGCTGATATTATTCCTGGAAGTTCATCCATCTCAACTGTTGGCTTCTTAAATGGTGTACCTTCCAGTAGTCCTGCTACACTAATCGCCTTGATCATGATTTGGTAAAAATTTGCACTTATATACACGTATTTGTAAAATTTGTCAAATCTTTTCTGGCATGAAATTATCTTTCTATGGATCTTCCATACCCTAACATAATAATAGAAGTCTGAAATGAAATACTGACAATGAAGGTACTAGTTGAT
>JARLFW010000122.1 GCA_031296345.1 Nitrosotalea sp.
GCAGCATTTTTTTCTTTTTCTGAAAAAAATACTCTCTCATTTTTTACATCACTACCTCTTTGCTCAAGCAATATGGTACCTTTAACATCGAGATTTTCAAGATCCTTTAATCTTCCATATCCTCCGTAAATTATCTTACCTTCAATGGAATTTTGTAAAGCACTAACACCAAGCATTGGTATTGCATCATACTGTTTACTTTCAATCTCAAAAGTTGATACAAGACTTGATGTTATGTTGTTATAGGAAGCGCCAACTGTTATTACATTAAAATCTCTTCCAGGACTTCCAATAGTTTCATTATCTGGTCCATTGTTTCCTGCTGCAGATACCACCACAATTCCTTTTTTTACTGCCTCATCTACTGCATTTTCTAATCCATCATTAGTTCTGTTTACTCCGAGGCTGATGTTTATCACATTCATCTTGTCCTCTATTGCCTGGGAAATAGCTTGAATGATGTATTCTGAGGAAACAGCTTCTCCTGTAGATGATACCTTGTATGCGAATAACTGGGATTTTGGAGCCATTCCAGAAAAATTTCCACTGGCACCAACTATGCCGGCAACTTCGGTACCGTGACCATTAATATCTAATGGTTTTTCACTTGTGTCAACATAGTTATATCCACCAAAAACTTTTCCCAAAGAACCATAACCACGTAAATCGGGATGATTGAAATCAATCCCGGTATCTATTATGCCCACTTTGACTCCTTGACCGTTTAACCCATGTTGCCTTGGGATTTGAACACCTACCAATTGTATACTCTTTGAAAGAATACTTTGCTCATCCTCAATAGATTCGGAAATAAAATATGAAATGCATAACACAACAGCAAGAGAAAAAATTAACGATTTCTCTATCACATGATATCTGCATTAAGACCAGATAAAATGCATTTGCAACCAAAGCCATAAATGACAAGAAAAACTTGTAACTTTATGGCAAAATATGAACTTCCAAAAGTACCATATTCGTACGATTCTTTGGAACCGCACATTGATGCCAGAACAATGGAAATTCATCACACAAAACATCATCAAGCATATACTGATGGCTTGAACAATGCGTTGGCAAATCTAAGCCCCGAACTACAAAACATGGAACTAAGCAAGTTACTTTCAGACTTGAATCAAGTTCCAGAAAATGTACGAGGTGCAGTGAATTTTCATGGAGGAGGTTATGAGAACCATGCTCTATTCTGGAATAATATGAAACCAAGTGGTGGTGGAAAACCGGGAGGTAGCTTAGAAGAAGCTATCAATTCTGTGTTTGGAAACTTTGATGGTTTCAAAGAAAAATTCGTAAAGGATACAATTGCTATTCAAGGAAGTGGTTGGGGTTGGTTAACCTACAATCCGCAGACAAAGAAAGTCGAGTTTACTACAATGCCAAATCAGACAAGTCCACGTACCAAAGGTTTGATCCCGTTAATGGGATTGGATGTTTGGGAGCACGCATATTATCTGAAATACCAAAACCGACGTGCAGATTATGTAAATGCTTGGTGGAATGTAATAAACTGGGACGAAGTAGACGCAAGACTTTCAAAGATAAAAGCATAATTCCTTCTTCTTTTTGTTTTATTCTATATTTTCAGAATGAATTTATAGTCATTAAGAGAATTTTTTGCAAATGAGTGAAGAACATGCTCAAGCCTTATTGCAACAGATGCAATCTCTAGAAGCTTATCTAAGTGATTTGTTACAACGAGAAGAAACAGTAATGAGACTTTTACAAGAGGCAACAAATGCAGTTGAATCAATGAAAGTACTAACAGGTAATGCTGAATATGAGACTCTAGTACCTGTGGGTCTGGGAGTTTATGTCAAAGCAAAAATAAATCCTGATCAAAAAATGATTGTAAATATAGGTGCAGGTGCATCAATGGAACAAAACAAAGAATCCGCAATAAATTACATGGAATCTAGAATTAAGGAACTTGAAATGGTACTACAACAATTATCATCACAACGACATGAAGTTTCCATGAAACTTGAACAGGGACAACATGAAATGAACAGCCTCATGCAATCAAATCGTAGTCCTCCGCAATAAGGCAGTACATTATGTTTGAAAAACTACGAAATGCATTTTCTGTAGCAGTTAAAAGTTTTGGAGATAAGGAACTAAAGGAAAAAGATATTGACGAAGTTTTATTTGAACTTGAAGTTGCATTACTTGAATCTGATGTTGCAACAGAAGTTATTGATGCATTAAAAGATGATTTGAAAAAACAGTTAATCGGAACTACGGTTAACAAGGACAAGATTGCTGAAGTTGTAAAACAAGAGCTTCGGAAGAGTATTTCAAATATGTTTGATGTGGCAGGCACTGTTGATATTTTATCTAACATTCAAAAAAAGAAGGATGGGGGAGAACCATACATTATCTCATTTATGGGTATTAATGGAACTGGGAAAACCACTACAATAGCAAAGATTGCAAATCTTTTACGAGAGAACCAATACTCAGTTGTTATTGCTGCAGCTGATACTTTCAGAGCAGGTGCAATTGAACAGATAGTAGAACATGGAAAAAGATTGAACATCAAAGTTATTTCGCAAAACTATGGTTCAGATCCAGCTGCAGTGGCTCGAGATGCAGTACTTTATTCAAAATCTCATAAAATAGATTGTATACTAATTGATACAGCTGGAAGAATGCAAACTAGCAAGAATTTGATGGATCAAATATCTAAAATTAACAAAGTAGTAAATCCTGATCTTAAATTATTTGTAGGTGATTCATTAGCCGGTAACGACACTGTAAGTCAAGCAAGAGAATTTCATAATTATACAAAGTTTGATGGTGCCATACTTACAAAAAGTGATGCAGATGCACGTGGCGGAGCTGCTATTTCTATAGTTAAAGTAACATCTAGCCCAATTCTTTATCTTGGTATTGGCCAAGAGTATAAAGATCTGAAATCTTTTGATAAAGACATATTTTTAGAAACTCTCTTTGGTCCTGAGGAAATTATTGAAGGTGTTCAGAAAAAAGTCTTGGAACCTAAAGTTGAACTAAAACCAGAACCTAAAGTTGAACTAAAACCAGAACCTAAAGTTGAACTAAAACCAGAACCTAAAGTTGAACTAAAACCAGAAATCATTATTGATAAGGAACAGGAAAAACAAATTTTGGAAGAAGATCCGTTTGCAGGAATCTCAACAAAAGATATTGAAAAGTATTCTGACCTCTTTGATGTACCTACTCCTGAAAATGATGATCAAGCAAGAAAACTTGCATCAAATATTAAAAAATGGATCTCTGAAGGACGACCAAAAAAACAAGAATCACAGGTTGAGTTAAAAACTATGAAAGAAGAAATTGAAGAAATGGAAGATGAAAAACCTAAGAAGAAGCGTTCTTTATTTGGATGGGGGAAGAAATGAAAGCAAAAACAAAAGATCTACTAACACTAAATGAGTTGAAAAAATACGAATTGTTGGAAATAATCGAAAATGCCATCAAACTAAAAAAAGATCTTAAAAAAGGAATTTCAAAACCCCTGTTAAAAAATAAAACACTTGCTATGATTTTTCAGAAACCATCTACCAGAACAAGAGTCAGCTTTGAAACTGGAATGTTTCAGATGGGCGGGCATGCTCTCAATTTGTCTGCAGCTGATCTTCAACTAAAAAGAGGAGAGACGATAGAAGATACTGCTAAGACACTCTCGCGATATGTTGATTTGATAATGGCTAGGGTGTACTCCCATGATGAAATAGAAATATTGGCAAAAAATGCTTCCGTACCTGTAATAAACGGACTCTCTGATTCATTTCATCCATGTCAAATCTTGGCAGATCTTATGACAATTAAAGAGAAAAAGAAAAAACTTGATGGATTAAAAATTGCGTGGATTGGAGATGGAAATAATGTTTGTAATTCTATGATTTATGGATGCGCGAAAGTATCTATTGATATCAACATTGCAACTCCTAAAGGTTATGAGCCAAATCTGAATATAATCAAAGAATCAAAAAAATTCATTGATATTCAGTTGCTTAGTAACCCAGAACTGGCGGTAAAGAATGCTGACGTCGTGGTGACTGATACCTTTGTTTCAATTCATCATCAAGCAACGGATAGAGCAAAAGATTTTCTACCACGTTTTCAAGTAAACTCAAATTTAATGAAAAAAGCAAATCATGATGCAATTTTCCTGCATTGTCTTCCAGCAAAAAGAGGTCAAGAGGTTACAAGTGAGGTACTTGATGGTCCACAATCAGTAATTTGGGATGAAGCCGAAAATAGACTTCATGTACAAAAGGCACTAATGGCTTTACTACTCCAAGTCTAACGTTTATAAGAGCTTCACCAAAATTTTTTGTAAATAGGATTAATACATATGGCATATTCACAAATATTACGTAGATCTCGGGACGAGAAGACCAACTACAAAAAGAGAAGACATCTCTTGATGGGTAGACGAGACTTTATCACAGTTCAGATATCAAACGAAAATACACTAGTACAAATTCATAAACCTGAAATGGCCGGTGATAAGGTTCTTTCATCAGCTCATTCCAGATCACTTATCAATAAAGGTTGGAAGGGATCAAGAAAGAGTATACCGGCAGCATATCTCACTGGTTATCTTGCAGGTAAGAAAGCACTTGCAAGTGGAGTCAAGAGTGCAGTACTTTATACTGGAACTAGAAAATATACTCAAAGAATTGCAGCCGCATTGAAAGGAATAATAGATGCTGGACTAGATGTACCCGCAGACGCAAAAACTTTTCCATCTGAAGAAAGGATTAGTGGTAAGCATCTTAAAGTTGCAAATGAGATCGACAAAGTAAGATCTGCGATTGATAGTGAGGTTAAATCCAAATGAGTAGAACAGAACAAAGACCAAGACCACCAAGAAGAGAACCAGAACAGGTGTGGGTTCCAAGGACCAAATTGGGAACACTAGTTGCAACTGAAAAGATTACAACGATGAAAGAAATTTATGAAAATGGTTATCGAATTCAAGAGGCAGGAATAATTAAAAAATTATTGCCAGGAATTAAAACAGAAGTAATTGATGTTGGAATTGTTCAAAAACAAACAACCAACGGTGAATATACAAGATTTAAGGCACTTGTTGCAGCAGGTGATGAAAATGGTTGGTTAGGAATAGGTCAAGGAAAATCAAAACAGATGAGAATTGCAATTGAAAAAGCAACAAATCAAGCTTATCTTAATGTTAGTCCAGTAAAACTTGGTTGCGGAAGTTGGGAGTGTAGATGTGAACAACCACATTCAGTTCCATTCAAAATTAGGGGAAGGGGTGGAAGTGTTACAATAGAAGTTATTCCGGGACCAAGAGGTCTGGGACTTGTAGCTGGTGGAAATATTAGAAATCTCTTGAAATTAGCAGGTTTGAAGGATGCTTGGACAAAAAGTACCGGGTCAACAAACACCATGACATCTACATCAAGAGCTGTTTTGGATTGTTTGAGACAAACATTTAGTCAGGGTTGAATGAAGATGGGTAAAGCTTTCTTAATAGTTAGAATGAAAGGAACCGTTAATGTTCCTTATTGGGCTGACACTACAATGGATCTTTTGCACTTGGATAAAAGATTCCGTGCTACGATAATTCCAGAAAAAGACAATACAAAAGGTATGCTTGATAAGATTAAACATTACGTCTCGTGGCAGGAAATAGATGTACAAACCACCAAAGAGCTATTGGAGAAGAAGGCACGTAAGGGTGGTTATAAAAAAATTACTCCAGAAGATATGACAAAATTAGGATTCAAAAATACTGATGAACTTGCAAAATCAATTGCAGAGGGAACTGCTACATTATCTAAATTAAAACCACTTAAACCATGGTTTGCATTATCGCCACCAAAACATGGATTCAAACGAAATACCAAGAAGATGTATGGTGAAGGAGGAGTCCTTGGTAGTCATAAAGAACTCTTAGCACAAGTGAGGTTAATGATGTAAAATGCCAACAAGATTGAGAAAGACAAGAAAATACAGAGGAAGCAGACACTGTGGTTGGGGACAAATTGCTCAACACAGAGCAAGTGGTCATAAAGGAGGACTTGGCCAATCAGGTTTGCATAAACATCATTTCATAAGAATGCTAATGACTGATCCAAAACATTTTGGTCATGATTCTACTCATCCACCACATCCAAATCTAGTTCGAAAATGGGCTAGTGTAAGAGATCTAGATGATATCTTTACAAAATTTGGAAAACAGGAAGGCGGCAAGAAACTGATAGACCTTACTGAACTAGGCTATGATAAGCTGTTAGGAGGAGGACAGACTAAGAATGCTTATGTTGTTAAGGTGGAGAAATTCTCTGCTTCTGCCGAAGAAAAAATAAAACAATCTGGTGGAGAGGTGCAAGCAGTAGCGTGACAGCAGAAGAAGGCAAGTCCTCTGGCGGTTTTTTAAAAACTATTATCTCAAAAGCTGAAGTTTACATTCCACAAGTACCAAAACCAAAAAAGAAAATCCCATTACAAGTCCGTTTGATGTGGTGTGGAGTAGCATTATTTATTTACATGATTATGGGACAAACTCCTCTTTATGGAGCATCTACACCATCCTTTGATTTTCTTGCATTTGCCAGAGTAATTTTTGCTTCGCAACAGGGTACATTGATAGAACTTGGAATAGGACCTATTGTTACTGCTGGACTTTTAATGCAACTTCTAAAAGGTTCTGAGATATTTCATCTTGATTTCAAGAAACCAGAGGATAGAGAATTATATCAAACAGCCACCAAGATTGTCACTTACATAGTAATCATTGCTGAATCATCATTGTATGGTATGGCAGTTTATGGACCTAGGATGCCTAACCATGAAGCTATCTTCATTCTGATAGGACAGTTGATCGGAGCATCCGTGATAATCATGCTACTTGATGAATTGGTACAAAAGGGATGGGGACTTGGAAGTGGAATTAGTTTGTTTATTGCTGCAGGTGTAGCTCAACAAGTAATTTGGAGTTTATTCAGTCCAGTTCCTGCAGGAGATGGAGGTCCAGTAGGTGTATTTGCAAATATTATACATGGTGCAATTAATCATGATTTTACTAATCTATTCTTCCGGTCTAACCAATTACCTGGTATATTTGGTTTATTCATAACAGCTGGAGTCTTACTGATTCTTGTATATACTCAAGGAATCAAGATAGAAATCCCAATCGTATCTACCAAATACAGAGGATTCTCAGCAGTATATCCAATCAAGTTAATGTATGTCTCAAACATTCCAGTAATTTTGGCTTCTGCTCTTACTGCTAACGCAGTGTTTATGGGACAAATCATGTGGGACAACTTTAACCCCCGAAATGCAAACCCA
>JARLFW010000123.1 GCA_031296345.1 Nitrosotalea sp.
AGAGATGGCACTTGGAGTCTTAGACCAAGAGTTCAAACCAAAGATGAGCGAACAGGATGCTGTAAAACTAGCAGTCAAATCTATAAAATCTGCAATAATGAGAGACAACGCAAGTGGTGACGGGATTGACGTACTTGTAGTTGACAAGAACGGAACAAGAGAAACTACTGAAAAATAGATTATTTACTTTTTAATTAATTTAGCAGCTTCCCAATATTTGTCTGAAATATAATGTAGGTTCTTTACAACTTCACCTTTTGATATGTTTGCCATCTCCTCACTTGATACCAATGCTTTTCCAATTGCAAGAAACTTGTTGTGTACTTCTTCAACCACACAAATTATGTCATCTTTTTGAAATTCTGTGAATTTTTTAATTCCAGGACGCATGACATTGGCTCCATTGCAAACAAACTTTATTGCTCCTGAATCAACTACTGCCTTTGGAAATTTTTCTAAAAGTCCTATCTCTGAAAGAAATGGAAGATAAATTTCTCCTATTCGTATTGCTGTAATATTATCTCCTGTTATCATGCTTGTACTGTCATCAAGTTCATGTAGCACTAACGTCTTTGCTTTTGGTAACTCGATACGCCACTGTTTAGTCATTTTATCAATGACTTCTGAAATATCGCTTTTGGATATGTTATGCGATTTCAATTCTCGACATTTCCTGTTTGATATCTAACAAATCACGTAAAATCGAACTAGCTGTTTCTATGCCTCCTGCACCACGACCAATTATTGTCTGCTGACCAGAATGCTCTGAATTGAATGTAATGGCATTTAGAGTACCGTTGACACACATTGGATCATCAAGAGGTATCTCCTTTGGTGATACTACTAATTCCCTATCACATGAGGCAATCAATTTTACTGCGCAATCCTGTGATGTTGCTTTTTTAATATCTGACGTAGTAACGTCTCTAATTCCTATTCTTTTGATGTCTTTCATGGTTACTTTCATGTCCATTATCCAATTGGCAAGTATGACAAGTTTAGCCGCTGCATCAAAACCGTCTATATCTAATGACTCGTCTGCTTCAACATATCCTTTCTTCTTGGCATCTGCAAGAGCTGCTTTGAATGTTAACCCGGTGGCCATGTTTGTCAGTATGTAGTTAGTAGTACCATTTAGAATTCCTTGGAATGATATTATGCGTTCTCCTCGCAAACTGTTCTTTGCATAATCTAAGATTGGTGTTCCTCCTCCGACAGTTCCACTAAATTTTAATTGGACTTGATTGTATGTTGCCAATTCAATCAGCGATGGAAATGCAAGAGCTAGGGGTCCTTTATTTACGGTAATTACATGCAATCCTTTTTTCATTGCGCTTACAATATGCGACATGCCAGGCTCTGCATCTTTGTAGTTACTTGGGGTGGTCTCAATTAGTACTTCTGCATCCATTCCATTTATCATGTCAAGACCATTTGCGTCTTTTTCCTTGTTATGATATTTTCGTATGTTTCCATATTTTTTCTTCACCTCTAACAATCTATTCAAATCAAGACCTGCTGAAGATGCTGCTGAACCTTTTGAATCAAATACTCCAACTATTCTTGGCTTTAATCCGTGTTTTGCATATAGATCCTCTGATCTAGAAAGTAATAGTTTTGCAAAACTTTGTCCCACAACTCCAAAACCTGCTAATATTACTCGCAATATTCACAAGACACATTTTGGTATTAATTAAGATTGACGAATTCTAAGATTACTTTATTAAAGCAATATAGGGGAATTATCATGTGAAGTCAAAAAAGTATGTTTATTTGGGAATAATCGGCGCTGCCATAGCTGCAGTTATTATTGCAATTACCCAGTTCAACATTATTCCAGCAGTAGATCAAAATAATCAACAATCTGATCAAGTTGCATTTCTTGATTTTTCTTATGATGAGGAAAACTCTGATATCAGATCTGCCTTGGCAACACATCATATCAATATGACAAAACCAATTCAACTAAGTACTCAAGCTGACGTTCGTCAATATTGTAATTTTCTCACTGATCCAAAAAAACAGGCTCTTGTAACATATTATACTTCAACCGAACTTAAAGATAATCAGGGATTTCTAGGAGATATTAGCATGTTAGGCTCCACTGATTTACCCGGGATTGTTGTAGTGGCAATGCAATCAAATCCCATGTTGACCAACTATGATGACGTAAAAACTGTTTTTGGAGTTGTTGTAAATAGTACTATGTGCCAGTGTTGGGACAAGGAAGTTCCTAATGGGTATCTCACTTTGTCTGCATTGGTGGACAAATTACGTGATACTCATTTGACTACTAAAGACCCTACTACTAGTACTCAGGTACTTTCATTGGGAAACAAGCATTTCAAGATTGAACTTACTACCAACGACAGCGGTTATCTTTGGAAACTTCTTGTATCCAAGTAATTAACTCAATATCTTGGTTTACGAAGGTTGACGTGACTCCTTAATCTGTAGAAAATATCTTTTGGTGTTATCATTGTTTGAATATTTGTGGCTCTTGCCACTTGGTTTTGTAGCTGGCATAATAGGTTCCATGATAGGACTTGGGGGAGGATTCATTGTAGTTCCAGTGTTGACATTTTTTGGATTCTCTCCAACTCTTGCAGCAAGTGATAGCCTCTTTGCAGCTTTTAGTAATTCTGTAGCGTCTACTGCATCTTATGCTAGACAAAAAAGAATAGTGTACTCACTTGGCATCAAGCTTGCGCTTATCTCAATACCTGGAACAATTCTAGGTGCGTATATTTCAGATGAAGTTTCTCCTCCTCTATTCAAGTTGTTATTTGGACTTGTACTTGTGGCATCATGTGTTTACATTTACTTGCGAAGAAAAATGGAATCAAGAGAATATCATTTATCAAAACAAATAATGCTTCTTGCGGTAGGTGCAAGCTTCTTTGCAGGTATAATCTCAAGTTTATTTGGAATTGGTGGCGGTGTTGTTTTTGTTCCCTTGATGGTAATTGCAATAGGGCTGTCAATGAAACTGGCTGCTCCTACTTCTCAATTCATCCTGATGTTTGCATCTGCCTCTGGCATGATAATGCATTCCATATTGGGTCATCCTAATTACTATGAGGCAGGAATGCTGTCTATAGGATCTTTCATAGGCGGTATAGTTGGAAGTAAACTGTCTACACGTATTGATGAGACAAAACTTAGAATGTTTGTAACTATTGTAATTGGGGCCACAGCAGTTAAACTAATTATTGACGCACTGGGGCGTCCTTCTTAATCTGGTACATATTTTTCTTTGAAATTACAACTGTCTTTCCTTCTTCATTGACTCCTTCGAAATCTATTGCTATTAACCCAAATTCCTCATTGAGTTCTTTCTTTTCTGAAATTTTAAATTTTATCTTTAACTTTTCATCTGTGAAAAGAGGTTTTAGAAATCTAGTTTGTCTATTATTCCAACTTGGGTCTCCATCTATTCCATAAAAAATCAACAGATTGCCATACATTTCTTCTAATTTTGTAAATTCTCCTTCCATCTTTGATAAAATGGCTCTTCCCGAAACCATTCTTTTCTCATTATTTAAAAATTCTTTATTCTCATAAATTATATTTTTAATTCCTGAAAATGAAAGATAACTATCAAGCTCTGAGGAAGATATTTTGCACTCTGAATAAAATTCGTCACCGACGTTTAACTGGGTAAATTTTTTCATTAGGTTCTTGTTTCATCTGGATAGTAAATTACCTCTACATTACTAGTTGATCTTCCAGAAGTGAGATAATTTACTGCCTTGATTATGTTTTCATTGTTTGGTTCTGTACCGTCTACGCTTCCAGGTAGTACCAAGTAAATTCTAAGTTTTGATTTTAGAACATCACTTAGTTCTTGGTTTACTGTTGTGGTAAATGGTCTGAGGGCACCTCTGAATACTTCAACTCTGGCTCTGTCTGCTCCAGTAACTTTACCCCCTGTTGGCATATCTGGCCCTATTACTATCATAGTTCCTTCCTTGTTTTTGAAAAGTGGTGGATTCTTTGCCCCTCCTGGAACAAATGTGTTGAGAGATTCTTGCAAAAAGATGGCTGGTGTGTTTATGAACTTGTCAACAAGGCCATCCCAGTCTTTTCTTGATAAATCTACAAACTTGCCAACTTGGGGGACTTTGCCAGTTATGTATACTACAGTACTAATTGGTCCTATTTTTTGAGTTGCGGTGTTTAACATTTTCTTTACACTCTCTTGATTTGATAAATCCATTACATGAGAATGGAATTTTGATAATCGTTCTTCAGCAATCTTGGGACTTGTTTTTGAGATTAGTATAACTGTCTTTCCTCCATTACTTTCAACTTTTTGTGCTAGAAATTCAGCTCTTACTACATCTGATTCATCCGTAGCATCTACTGCAAATAACACAACTTTGGCATTAAAGTTTGGCTGAGTCTCTGGAATAGAACATGCAATGTGTGGCTTGACTGGATAAAATACACGGTCTCCAGGTATGACTTTACCATTTAGGATCTGTCCAATGTTGTCATCACTTAACATCAAAACAGTTTCTGCCACTTGAGGTTGTGTTAGGAACTGTTCATCTGCAATCATTTTACTCGTATTGTTTTGAATTTTTTCTGCAATCTGTTGGATTTTGGTCAATAATGCAGAAATTGTTTTTTCTAAATTTTGTATCTCTGATTCTGAACTGATTGACTTTAATTTTGCAAGTTTTGCCGCAGCTTTTACAATTCCTTCTTTTACTATTTTTTCATCTTCGCCAAGTAATGGGAGTATGTCTACATTTACTATTTCCACTTCTTCTGGTGTTATATTTTCAAAACCGCTTACTCTCATAAATTCTGCAGCGGCTTTTGGATAGACTGTTTTGTAAATTCTGTCAGAGTGTACTGGTCCTGGATTTGTAGCAATTGATATGATTCCCTTGTCAGTCAACTCCCAAGACATTGCTTCTGCGAGTCTATTCTTTGCTCCTTGAGCTGCAGTGTATGGGCTTCGGAATCTGTATGGTCGTTGTTCATATGGTCTCTCTTCAGTAAAGAATGTAGAAATTGTTACTATTTTTGAGCCAGGCTTCATTGTTTTTATTGCCTGTGAAGATGTCCAAAATGTTCCAGTCAGATGTATGCCAACTGTGCTCTTAAATTCAGAAATTGGAGAATTGGCAAAACAGGTTACTGGTCCTGAAACTCCTGCGTTGTTTACTACTATATCCACTCCACCATGTGACTTTTTGAGATCATCAAACATCTTTGAAACTCCTTCCTCATCACTTACATCAACACCTGAAAAAATTTTTACAAATGAACCGCTGTTTACTTTTGATATTACTTGCTCTATCTCTTTAGCAGCTTCTTCAAGTGGCTCTCTTCTTCTTCCTAAAATTACTATATTTGCGCCATTTTCTGCAAATTTCATGGCTATTGCCTTTCCAATTCCAGTTCCACTTCCAGTTATGACCACAATTTTATTTTGGAATTTTAACATTTGATGTGATCTTGAATATTTTTGGACTATTTAGACGTTGTAGGCAAGTCGGTTGTAAAACCTATACTTGAGATCTTTTGGTTTGTACAGACATATTTATTTGTGGGCTGGCCAAATTTCTCACATGCACGATTCTGAATCCGATATGTCTCACCCTATGAATAAAAATGAAGAATACTGTTTATCCCTTAAAAAAATTGGTATTGATGCAGAGGCAAAACCTCTTGATACGGATGAAGCAGAGAAAGAAGATTATTATTCAAAACATTTTACAAACTCT
>JARLFW010000124.1 GCA_031296345.1 Nitrosotalea sp.
TCAGAAGAAAGATAAAATTCACAATATTGAGATGCCAACTCCGATAGATGGAAGAAAAGGTCCAAGTATCGCTTTATCCTCACTTAATTTTCTCTTACCAGTATCAGGAAGACCTCCGCTTCTTTCAGTTGTAACTAACTATCTAAGAAATGAAGGAAGACTGTACAATAATCAGAAATTTGATCTTGTCATAAATGATGGGGATGTAGGATCAAATGCAATTGCACAAAGAAGAAACATCAAATGTGTTTTTATTACAAACCAATTTAGACCAAGACTCTGGGCCTCTAGATTTTATCTTTATCCAGGAGTGGTATATGTATCAAAGAACATTGAGAAAGCAACAAAGATAGTAGTTGCAGATTCTCCTCCACCATATACAATATGTGAATACAATCTTAACTTTCCTGACAAGTTAAAGGAAAAAGTTGTGTATGTAGGTCATTTTTCAAATGGCAAAATTGTCGACTCTAAACCCAAATCTAATACGGAAAAATTAATTGAAAATGTAGACAGTTTTGGATATTGGATGATTACAGGTAATAAATCAACAAAGAAAATAACCCTAGAAAATTATGAAAAGGCTTTCCACAGTCCTGAAATGACTAGTGAAAGAAGAATCATTTCACATGCAAATAATGATCCGTCATTAGACAAAGTTTTGGGAAAAGATGGAAAAACATATTCAATCTCTGAAGCTTTAGAAAAAAAAATAGATTGGATAAGAATTGACATAGGATTCCTATCAGAACAGGAAAAAGATACTGTCTTAAATTCATGCAAATATGCAGTGATAAATGGTTCTCATACAGCAATGGGGGAGATATTAGGAGGAAAAGCAAAGCCAATCATAGGAATACCTGTGTATGATGAACATACAAATCAGATAAGGTGGGCACAGGACAAGAATCTCGGAATTTTATCTACAACAGTCAAGCAGACCATTAAAGCAGTTCATCAAATAAATCGTGATTACAACAAGTATAGGGAAAATCTTTTAGAATTTTCACGAAACTACACCACAGATGGCACAAAAAATACAGCCAAGATAATCTCTGAGATGTTAGAAGACTAGAAAGAATTATAATTTTTTAATTCAAACATAAAGTACTGGTACGCGGCATTTAGATGGGCGAACTGACCTTTGGGGATGAAGACATAGTCCGCGTACCAGAAACTTACCAAAAGCTTTTATGGATAACTTTGATGATTGCCGTCATTGACTGAATGTCCCGAATGTGCAGCCAAAGAACTAGTCATAGAAATGAAATTTGATGCTAACACGAAACACTTCATTTGCAAAAAATGTGGCTTGTTTGCTACTAGAGAACAGGTAAGCGATATAAGATACAGATTAAACAAACGAGAAAAAACCCGTGAAGACAAGCATGATGAATATCGCGATTGGTGGACAGCAAGTAAGAAAGATAAACAAGGTTAGTAACAAAGTGAATCACAATGGGAAAAGAAAAAGAAATTCCAAAATCTATACAAGAAGAAATAAAGAATGCAAAGTTTGGTAAACCAGAATCCCTAACAAGAACTGGCTACATACTTGAGGTTTATGATAAAGATATGAAAATTGATGCTCAGCTTTACGAGGCTGTGGAAGATGGAAGAAAGATCGTAGAAGGAATGAATTTGCCAAAGAAAACAAAGCCTGCAGATCTTATGAAGGGAACTGTCTATGAGTTTACAATAAATTCTTTCAAGGCTCCTTTGAGTAAAACAGTTATTGAATTTCTAAAAAAGGAGATGGATATTGAAATGGATGCCATATACCAGTTTGAGCTTACAAATCTTGAACTAATGGATGTTGACTCTGATTCTGCAGGCGAGGAAGAGTCAGAAGAAGAATAGATATTATTTTTTTAATCCATTTTAGATTTCATTGATTTTCTAAAGATTCCACCAATTATTGGGTTTATCAAGTAAGGTAGAGTCTGTTTTATCCATATTGCAAATCTTACAAATTGCGGAACAACAATCTCAAGTCTAGGAGATGATGCAGCTCTTACAACTGCATTTGCTACAGTCTTTGAACTAAGTGATGTAGCTGAATATCTTGGCATTTTACCAAAAGACGCGTGATTAAAAAAATTAGTCCTTACCATTATTGGGCTTACTACGGTTATTCCTACTCCTGTACCCTTTAGTTCATGAGATAATGATTCTGAGAATCCAAACATGGCAAATTTGGAGGCACAGTAAGATGCCATTCCAGGAAGTCCTATGCTGCCTGCCACAGATGCTACATTAACAATATGCCCAGATCTTTGTTCTAACATTTTTGGCAGAAATACCTTCGTACAATACATTGTCCCAAAAAAATTTGTCATCATCTGTGATTCCATTTCTTCTATTTTTGTTTCATTTACAGTGTTGTGTATCCCAAAACCGGCATTATTTACAAGAACATCAACTGTACCAAACTTTTCAATTATAATTTTTCCCATTGTTTCTACTTGATTTTTTTTGGATATATCACATGCATAGACAAAAACATTAGTTTTGTATTTTGATAATTTTTTTTCTACCTCTTTTAATTTTTCTTCGTTTCTTGATACAAGTATGACATTAGCACGTAATTTTGCGAATTCTTCGGCAGATTGTTCACCAATCCCGCTTGATGCACCCGTAATAACAACTACTCTACCGGCATAGTCCAATAACTAAAAATTAAGAGTTTGAAAATAAAGTGCTTTCTATACAGTCTTAGTCTTCTTTATGCTTGGATAGACTACTTTCATGAGAAATATCCAGCTTATCACTAGACCAATATGGTAAGTTGCTATTCGCCATCCAATCACAATATTCCATTGGAGACTATTTTTAGCAGCTTCAAATGTCAAGCTATTCAAGTGTCCCAAATATGCCCAGATTGAAAATTCAGTTAGGCCTGATCCACCAATAGTTATTGGTAAATTACCAACTGCAATTGATGCCATTGTAGCCATTAGAGAATGGAAAAAGTCTATCACATAACCTGCACCATTTGCAATTATCATAAAAGAAAGACCATAAAGTGACCATGTGAATATAGAAATTATTATTGAGACTACAAATGCTTTTTTTATTTCTTTAGTATGAAGAGTTTGCCTGCTCATATCACAAATTTCTTTCATCCAAAGATTTGTTTTGTCTACATATTTTGCTGAACGTTCCTTTCCTACTCTAGTAGCAATTCTACTAGCCCAAGCAGGTACTTGGAACGTTCTTTTTGATGATAAAAAGAACAATGTAGACCAGAGTCCTGTTATAGGAATACTGATTGCAAGTATTGTTATTCCTATAGCATAAGCACCATTTACAAATGAAATTACTGCTGCAGCAATTGCAAATACTCCTGAAACTAGTACTTCAGTCACAATTTCAATTATTGTTACCCAAGAAGCTTTTCCAATTGGAACACCCTTTTTACCTAACCACATTATTCTAACCAATTCACCCCCTACAAAAGATGGAGTTGTAGATGTGACAAATTCACTACCAACTCTTACAGAAATTGTTCGCCAGTTTACGTCTACAGGACCCAAGAATTTTTTTACAAGATAATTGAACTTTAATCCTTGAGTGAATAGCTTACCTGCCATAGCTATTGAGGCACCCGCAAAAGGTATGATGCCTATTGCAAGAATATTCTCTAAACTTACATTAAATGTTCCAGCAATGATAAGAAATGGAATTACACTAACAGGAATAGCAAGGAGTTTCCAATTCATTGCCTGCCTTACTCATGGATGGAAATATAAGCTCAACATAAAATAAATTATCAGAAAAATGAAGGCAATTTTTTTAGTCGGAACTGCTGGAGCCGGAAAATCATTATTGGCTTCTAAAATTCTTGACTATTATTCTAGAAATGGCGCTTTTGTTGGAATGCTAAACTTAGATCCAGGTGTAGAGAATTTGCCCTATACATGCGACATTGATGTTAGAGACTATATTGATATCGTAGCAATTATGAAACAATATGATCTTGGACCTAATGGATCCATGATTATGGCAAATGACCTTATTGCATCAAAAATAGATGATCTACAAAATGAAATAGATAATGTTAATCCGGATTATCTTATAGTGGATACACCTGGTCAAATTGAGTTGTTTGCATATAGAACAAGCGGACCTTTCATTATACAAAACTTGAATGTAGAAGAAAAAGCATCAATATTTCTTCATGATGGATCGTTGATTACATCACCTACCAATTTTGTCTCAATTGCATTACTTGCTACTTCAGTAAAATTAAGACTAGGTTTATCGCAGATAAATGTTCTAACAAAAACAGATCTTATTGAAGATAAGATTAAAGACATACTAAAATGGTCAACAAATATGGCAAGTCTTGAAGATGCTCTTGCTAAAGATGCAGATGGTGAAAATTATGCACTTGCAACTAATATTCTTAGAAGTTTAAATTTGGGAGGATTTGCTCAAGGATTAATTCCAATTTCTAGTGCTACCGGAGAAGGAATGGTTAATCTCCAAGCTGCTCTAAGTCGTGTACTCAATTTAGGCGAAGAGGTAGAAGATTAATGCAAAGCGTAATTGCAAGAGCTCCATGTTCTACTGCAAACCTAGGTCCAGGTTTTGATGTATTTGGTTTGGCACTTGATGCATATTATGATGAAATCCAGTTAACAAAGGAAGGAAATAAAATTATCATTGAGAGTTCTGATTCAGTTCCTCTAGAACCAGAGAAAAATTCTGCAGGGCTAGTAATAAAAGAAATGTCAAAAAAATTCAAGATAAAATCTGGACTTCGAATTAAAATTAAGAAAGGAGTTCCGGCTGGATTTGGAATGGGTAGTAGTGCAGCATCAGCAGCGGCTGCAGCAGTTGCCTTTGATGCACTTTTTGGTCTTGGTCTTGATCAAAATACTTTGGTAAAATTTGCTGGAATTGGAGAGAGAGCAAGTGCTGGATCTATTCATTATGATAATGTTAGTGCATCAGTTCTTGGTGGATTTGTAATAGTAAGAACAGACCCGCTTGATGTGATAAGAATTGATCCTCCAAAGGACTTAGTTTTATGCATAGCAATACCAAAAATTATTGTTCCAAAGAAAAAAACAGAGGTATCTAGAGGAGTATTACCTCAACAAGTAAAATTATCTGATTATGTAAAGAATCTCTCTAATGCATCTGCAATAACTGCAGGGTTTATCAAAAAAGATGTGGAATTAATTGGTCATTCAATAAAAGACATAATTGTAGAACCCGCAAGGAAGCATTTGATTCCAGGTTTTGATAAAGTGAAAATAAATGCGCTTAGAGCAGGCGCTTTAGGTGTTACCATAAGTGGTGCAGGTCCATCAATAATTTCATTTACATCAAAATCTGCAGATCATAATAAGATCTGTAAAGCAATGGAAAAGGGATTTGCGTCAGCTGATACAAAATGTACTACTATAATTTGTAGACCAAGTAAAGGAGCTTTTGTATTATAGTTATTTCTTTTCAATGAATTTGCGCATTCGTTCTTCCCGTTCTTTTGTTGAAAAACATACAGCCCATGAATAGATTTCAAGTTTCAATCCAGTGTCAAGATTAGCATCAGTTCCTCTGTTTACAAGCATCTTGGAAATTCCAATTGCAAAACTACTATTTTTGGATAATACTTTTGCATAGGCTTTAGTTTCAGAAAGTAAACTCTCAGAAGGAAATATTTTATTTATCAGACCCATTGAGAGTGCTTCTTCTGCCATGATTTTTCTACCAGAGAATATGAGATCTTTAGCTCTTGCAGGACCCACAATTCTCAATAGTCTTTGTGTACCTCCCCAGCCTGGGCAAATTCCTAATGTAACTTCTGGTTGACCAAGTTGCGCATTAGGTGAAGCAAATCGGATATCACATGAGAGTGCAAGTTCACATCCCCCTCCCAGTGCATAACCATTGACTGCAGCAATTACAGGTTTTTCTAATTTTTCAATTCTATTTAGAACCTCATGTCCTCGAAGTGCATATTTTTCTGCCTCGGTTGGTCCGATATTACTCATATATTCAATATCTGCACCAGCTGAGAAAGCTTTAGGGCCTTCACCAGTGATAATAATTACCCGTGAAGAATCTTTTTCTAGATCATCTAGTAGAGAGATAAATTCATCCATCACATCTAGATTCATAGCATTTAGTTTATCTTGTCTGCTGATTGTGATTTGAACAACATCTTCATCTCGTTCAACTTTTAGATATTTCATACAAGAAAAATATTTTAGCAGAAATTAAACTTTAGAGCATAGATTTAGAATAGAAACCGAGTTATACCACTATTCTTACAGACAAACCACCTTTGAATACATCCGGATTGACTTCAGCTATTGGTTCGGCTATTTGTTGGGGAACTTTTTTTGTTCCAGTCAGGAAAGTCAATGTTGCAAGCATTTGGCAGTTGCAAGGATCTACTGGAATAGGAGTTCTTCTTTTTGCAATACCAATTGCATTTTTTTGGGGATTTGATATTTTACCTAGTGGTCTTCTCAGTGGAGCAATATGGACTGCAGGAAATATCCTTGCATTGTATTCTGTTAGATTGATAGGACTTTCAAGAACTTCACCATTTCTTGCAGGCTTTAGTATTCTAGTTTCGTTTCTCTGGGGAATTTTGTTCTTTGGAGAGAAATTCAATTACATGATATTAGCAATTGGTGCAATTGGTTTACTATTAGCAGGCTTACCATTCGTTGCAAGTGCTGCCAAGGCCTCAGTTGTTCAAAGAAAAGGATACTTTATTGCGGCAGCTTCAGGCATTGTAGGAGGTTCGTATGTTATACCAATGCAGGCAACGCATACACTCCAATCAGGATTTTTTTCATCTAGTTTATCCATTTTTGCAATTGGAATACCTTTGCTGTTTCTATCACGAAGATGGATAAAAAAAGAGATTATTGCAGGGGTAGTTTCTGGAGGTTTATTCAATTTAGGAAGTTTATCAGTCTTGATAGCCATAGCTTCAATAGGGATTACAGTGGCATATCCTATTTCTCAAACAGCTACACTTTTTGCTGTATCTTGGGGAGTTTTGTATTTTAAAGAAATAGTTCACAAGCGAAACATACTTAGAGTTATCATGGGATCTGTTATGATTTTGTCTGGAGCAGTATTACTCTCTCTTGCATAGTCAAACATTTTATTTGGTCTAATTGGAATGTTTTCAAATTGAAAGCTATCATAGTATTTAGCGGAGGTTTGGATTCAGTATGTACTGCTACATATCTTAGAAAACAATATGATCTTTATGGAATAACTTTCTCGTATGGTCAGAAAGCAAGTAAAGAAGTTAAAGTTGCACAACAATTCTCAAAATTATTAAAATTCAAAGAGCACAAAGTAGTAGACATAGGATTTATGAAAGATTTGTATGAAAAGACAAACGCTCTAACCAATTCTAAAATAGAAATTCCCTCAAAATTCGATTATTCAATAGTTGCTCCAATAAGAAATGCTATTTTTCTTAGCATAGCTTCGGCTTGGGCGTTTTCAAAAAAGGCTGAACTTGTTGCTTATGGTGCTCATTTAGGAGACATGAGATATCCAGATTGTAGACCGGTATTTGCAAGATCGCTATCAAAGGCCTTGAATGAGGGAGAGGTTGATGGAATAAAACTGGGTCTTAGAAAAAAGATTAGAATCTGGAGTCCATTTATGGAAAATCTTTCAAAGAGTGATCTTCTAAAGAATGGATATGCAGATTTAGGCGAACATATTTTTAAAAGTTGGAGTTGCTATGAAAATACCAAGA
>JARLFW010000125.1 GCA_031296345.1 Nitrosotalea sp.
AGAGTTTGCTCATTTGGAGTTTTTACAAAGTCATGCCATGAAACAAGTATGTTGGTTCTGGTGCTTTTGAGATATTTTTGTAATCCTTGGTTTTTCCTTAGTGTGTTGTATTCCACATCTAAAAGATATGGCGCAAATTCAGAAATTAATTTTAGTATGGAAATTCTTTCCTTTTCAGTACCTTGAAATTTTCCACCCTCCGTAGTTGGCCGTAATGTGCATATGCATCGTTTGAGATATTTTTTTGAAAGAGTTAAACAAAAAGGGATTTGATTTGGTTTTAAAAAATCTAACCTGAGTTCTGCATAGTCAGAGTCTACGAGAGCTCTCTTAATCTCTTTAACAATTTTTCTAGGGTTGGATTCTGCGATTGTTACACAGACCTTGGTAGACATTGTGTTTGAGATGTTTTACTTGGTAGAGGTGGTTGGTACAGATGAAGGTACTCCACATGGTTGCCATCCTTTAAGCTGTGGGCATGCTTGTGAATTACGTTGTGCTGCATGAAGTGATGTCTTCATTTTTGCCCATTCTTGTGATGAACAAAGCTTTTCTCCACAAATGTGTTGTCCGCCTGGATACAAGTCTGTTTTCTGTTGGTATCTGTCGTATACTGTACTTGGTGTTAATGCATTTACAGCTGGTAATGCGGCTGATGCAAAAACCAATGTTACTGATAACACTAAAGCTACCAATCCTACCTTAATTTGTTGGTTAGACATTGGTTGAACTACATTTCACTACTATATTTAGATTAGCATCAAATTCTTCGTAAATCTAATTAAGAAATTTCAATTTCCGATCTAAAAATTCATGCTATATTATGGACTCTCTTTTGGTAACTTCATGTTTTGATATGATTGTTGATGTTATTTGGAATGAAGATCTCTCTGAGATTATCTAATGGGGCACAGTCTTGAATTTCTAGATGCTCTTTAAGAAGAAACTTTTATGAAACGATCATTTCTAGAGGGTATCTATGAGTACTGACGAACATCACAACGCAAAAGACACCGTCTTCATCGGAAAAAAGCCCATCATGGCATATGTAACATCTGCACTCATCCAGTTAGCTAACACCCCACAAGTCTCGATAAAAGCAAGAGGGCTTAGCATAGGTAGAGCTGTAGACGTTGCTCAAATAATTGCAAGAAGGACTGATAACTCTGGTGGGTATTCTATAGGACAAATCAAAATAGGATCAGAGCAACTTCAATCGTTAGATGGAAGAGCAAGAAATGTATCCACTATAGAAATAGAAGTAAAGAAAACCGAATGATTGTCTAAAACATGTACTTGACATGTTTTAGCTGATTTTCTTTGTTTTAATTTTGTATGAAAACACTTTTTCTATTCTTACAACTGTTAAATATCAAATTGATTGAGGAAAGTAATGTGGAAACCAAATTCCATAATGGTTGGTAATTCAAAAGATCTTTCTCAGATACAAGACAATAAAGTTGCATTAACTGTGACATCTACACCATATCATAATGCAATAAACTATCAAGAACATCAGGATACGGAAAAATGGTATCGTGGAACAGTTGAACTGTCTCTTGAAGATTGGCTCGAAGAGATGAAAAGTGTTTTTTCTGAAGTTTATCGTGTAACCAAACCTGGAGGATTCTGCTGTATTGTGATAGGAAATGAACTCATTGAAGGAACAAGTAAACTTCCTCTTCCCGCATTACTTCTTGTAGAGTTGACAAAAAAAGAAATTGGTTGGAGTTTTTTTGAAGAAATAATCTGGAACAAAGTCACTGGTGGAAAAAAAAGATTTAGAGTTACAGTCCAGCATCCTTATCCTACATATTATTATCCAAATATTATGCATGAACAAATTATAATTTTACGAAAAATGCCATTTCATAATTTCAAAGACAAAAAAAGTAAATTGGTTCTTAATGATTTGATGAAAAAAGAAATTGCAAATTCTATTTGGCACATAGCTCCCATGCCTCCAAGCTATAGGAGATTTCATCCTGCGGCATTTCCAGAAGAAATACCTTATCGTTTAATTCAACTTTATAGTAACATGGGTGATCTTGTACTTGATCCGTTTGTGGGGAGTGGTCAGACTACCAAGATGGCCAGATTTCTTCACCGAAAATACATGGGAGTAGACAAATCGTCAAAATATGTTAAAATTGCAAAGAAAAGAACCTTGGAACCTCCATCTCTTCGTAAGATGCAACTTGTTCCTAACTGGAAAAAGCCTGAACCATTGTAAATTTTTACGTGAATGATTTTTCCTAAATAGGAAGGGTTATCTATTAAGAATCGAAAATTCTCATATGGTAACTTCTAACAGCAAATCGTATTTTCGAATTGTTGAAAAAAGTCACAGAAAATATACTGCGGCATTAAAACATGCCCGTTCCAGACAATCTATTATGAACTTGTACTGGAGGCATAAAAGAGAACATGAATCTCTTTTGAAAAAACATCTCAAAGAAGAGATGGCTGAAATAATTCAGCTGAAAAAGAAATTCGAGTGACACATCTTTTTTATTTTTATAAAATATGATATTTTGTTAATCTAATGAATTGCGCCACATGTTTGTCACACTTTTGTCTAAACCTTTTCCGTCTGTAGAAATTTTTGACTTGTTCTCTAGATGCTGAGGTGTACCTATGTGATAATCTACTTCTTTTTCATCTATCTCTATGGAACATACATTACAACGAATATTCAATAGATGAATTTATGATATCGCTGTATAAGAGTTTTACAAATTTTCTAAATTGGTGTTTTGTAAAAAAATTATTTCTCTACGATATATTCATCATCTACTTCCATACCAAAATGCCTTCCAGTTGCAGGTTTTGAATATGCAAGAACTGTGTCCCCTTTCTTTAGATGTGTGACTGATACAAGATGTCCACCTGGACGTACAAAACGAATGGTCTCAGCGTTTTGTGCAATGATGCCTCCAACCTCATTTCCGATTTGGGCTTTTATCATAAGCATGGGCCTGCTTTCTATTTTAGAGCGACCAACTGTAGCTCTTCGAGCTTTTCCATGTGAATCTATGACCAGAACTTCTGAACCAGTTTCTAATTCTGATAGATAATTTGTTGTTCCATCTGGGGATAAAGTATAGCAATGTACTGCACCTGCATTTACTCTGAAAGGTCTTGGTGAAGTAAATGATGAACCAACTGATTCGTTGTGTACTAGGAAGAGAAAATTTGATCTACTACCAATCAGCATTCCTTCACCACGTCCTAACATGGAGGCTGTGTCTACACAGACACGCTCCCCATTTCCTACTTCTTTTATCTCTAAAATTTTGGCAGACTTGAGATCAAAATTCTTTGTTCCTAGATAAACAAGTGTCTCTTTTACCTCGTTTAAGGAATTGGTTGAAAATATGACTCCATCAACTCCTATTTCCAAGATGGAAAACATTTTACGGACCTCGTCTGGGGTATTGGCTATTGCAAATACCTTTGTGTGAATCTTGTGTAACTTTGCTATGATGTTCTCTAGTGGGATTATTTTCCAGTCTTTTACTTCTATTATGACAAAATCCAATCCTGCCTTTGCAAGTTGTAATATTTTTTCTATATCGGCATTTGAAATAACTTTGAACTTCATTCCAATCTTTTTACCTTTGAGTTTAGTGACTTTGTCAACTATGACATAATCAGCATTTGTGGAAGTATGTATTGTAGAAAGTTTTGTCTTGATTCCCTTGAGGCTAATAGGATCTATGTTTACAATCTTGATTCCATCTTTTTCTATCTCAGATAAAAATTTGGCAATTTGACCCCTTGAAATTTTTGGGGCTATAATTAATTCTCGATTTTTACTCAAGATACTTCGCTGCATCCTTTGCTGATTCTTTTCTAAATATTATTGCAGAAAGAGCACGAGTCATCTTGGCTGGATCTTTATGTTCGAAAATATTTCTACCATATGTTACTCCTTTGGCTCCAGCTTCCATGGCCTCTTCAGTCATTTGTAATACATCCTTGTCTGTCTTTGCCTTGGGACCTCCAGCTATTACAATAGGTACTGGAGTACTCTTGACAATTTTTTTGAATGAATCTACATCTCCAGTGTAAAGTGTCTTTACTATGTCTGCACCACACTCTGCTCCAATTCTTGCAACATGTCCAACTATCTCTGGGTCGTGTGGATTTTTGATATTTTCACCTCGTGGATACATCATTGCTAAAAGAGGCATGCTCCATTTGTGACAGTCGTCTGCAATTCTACCAAGTTGTTCTATCATTTCTGGTTCTTCCTTTCCTCCAATGTTTATGTGAAGTGAAACTCCATCTGCACCTAATCGTAATGCCTCTTCAACTGAGCCTGTTAGCATCTTCCTGTTTGGTGACATGGAAAGAGAAGTACTACCTGAAAAATGTACGATGAGCCCAATCTTGGTGGGCTTTGGCAGATTTTTGAAAATTCCTTTATTGATTATGACTGATGTGAGGCCAAAGTGTTGGCAATTGTAAATTAAAGCATAAGGATCCTCAATTCCTTTTAGTGGACCGCTGGATATCCCATGATCCATAGGTATGCAAAGCATCTTACCATTGCGTAGAATACGATTCATTCGAATCTGGTGGCCGGTTACCATTGGAGTTAATCGTTGATGTGCCCTACTTAAAAATA
>JARLFW010000126.1 GCA_031296345.1 Nitrosotalea sp.
CCTTTGCTGATGATGACAATAATGGATTTAGTACGGCTGCCACTCTTGGTTGGCTAGCTATTGGATGTGGAGTGGTAGCAAATCTCTCACTAGTTATATTCAAAATTATAAAAAAAACTGCCGTCGTAAAATTAGTTGGAGGCTCTAGTGCCTCATCAAGTTTGGCATCCATGTATCAGCCAGTACTGAATTTTCATATAATGCTAAACGCAGTGGGATTTTTTGCAGGGATGGCTCATGGATTTATGCTCATGAGAGGCCTTGATTACATCTCACTTTCAATGGCTATAGTCATGACAGTATCAATGATTAGCGGAATAATACTCAAATTCACATCTGGTAAGAATTTAAAATTCTTTAGCAGACTAGTTCACGGTCAGGCAATTCTTGCTGCAATGCTTGTGACACTTGTTGTCTTGCATGTAATTACAAGATGGGATCATGGATTTATCATGCATTTCATATGATGTGTCTTATCAGTAACAATATAGTAAAATACAAAACAAATAGAAAAAAATCAAATTAGAAAGAAAATCACTTGGACTCGCACTAACTGTTAGTTCAAAAACTGTAAGACTCGCTACAAAACTCCTTTCCTTAATTTTTTTAATTTAGTTTTATCAATTAAAAAACCAAGTCTACTTTCTTTTTGATTTTAGAATAACCGCCATTAATGGTACGCCATACATCATACTGTTAATACCACAAAATAATGCCCAATGTAGGCTGGTTTGTAGTGCACAATTATTTTGATTATCACTTAGATTCACCTCATGAACATTTGGTCTCATACGTGATTCTGCGCATTTAAAATTAGTCAGTTGGTCATACCACAAGTACGAAAATGGGATAAATGATACAAATACGACGATTAGAATCAGCATTTTAACTTGAGGTAATTTTTTAGTTTGTTCCCACATGCTACTCTTGACTTTTATCTATCAGATGCCTAGGTTTGATAAATGTTCCAGTTTTTTATGGAAATCCGTATATCTTAGAATCACGTATTATTACCCATGTCTTCATACACCGACTCGTATGTAACAAGAAAACAACATAGCGAGTATCTCCCAATAGCAGTGGCAATAATGATTGCTACCTGCTTGGTGACGATATTTGTTATCAACCCCCAAAGTGGAGGATATGGAGGAGGCTCTAACCAGCTTGCATTCTTTGAGGGTGCAGGATTGATCTTGGCTGGTGTCCTAATAGGATACATCGCTCTAGTCTTCCGAGCAGTCTAGAATAACTCTCAAAAACTGTACGTATGTATGTCAGATTGGACTATGCAATTTTAAATTACTAAACCATGATATGTTGGAATGATTTTACGTGTCAAATAAAAAAAATAATTTATGATACTAGAGGTCTTCCACATTCTGAGCAGACAACATGCAACATCTCCATGAACACTTTCTGTTTTGTGTCAACCTCGATACATTTTCTGCCACCTTCTTTGCAAAAATGGCAAAATTCTTCTCTCATGATATAATTACGTCATTCCAAGATAAAAATATTATTCAGGAAAAATTCTAATCAAGTTAAAATATTTCCAAGTGTATTATATTACATGGTGACAAAATCTCAACGCAAGATACATGCTAAGGCCAAAGCAGACTATGTACCTGGAATTGCTGATAGTGACAATTCTGAAAAGAAATCAATTACTGCACAAGATTACAAAAGGATGTTACAAAAGAGATTGTATGAACTTGAATCAGAATCTATGCCTGCAACATAGATTCTTCCACTTTTTGTGCAAGCAGATTTTACACCATAAAAAAACTATGATCAGATTTATTAGGAAATGACACGTATTACACCCAGATGAAATAGCATGTCTCAAACTATCGAGGCTATGCACCTTGATGAACGTATGTTAGGAGATGGAATTGATTTTGTCGGATTGATTACTAAAAACGGTCGGCTTGTAGATTGCAAGAACAAAAATAGGCTCAAGTTATCCAAAGAACAAGAGGAGATGTTTTTCATGTCATGCTCTTTGCAACAGAAGATGAACCAAGATTACGATGAGGATTTTGGGCAGGTCAGATATTCGGTAACAGAGAGGGATAATCATAGAATAATTATGATTCCGCAAGAATCAGACACACTAATTTTTGTAATGGATAATGGTGGTGAATTGTTATTACGAGTAAAAAGAGTCTTGGATGCCATAAGACACGCAAAATCCCTGAAACAAGGTCCAAAAAGGCACGATATGACATGAACATATACGATACCAAGAGCGCTCATTGTTCAAAGTGTGGCAAGTTCATAGGTGAAATTGAGTTTGACGCAGTTGTCATACTTCCAAAGTGTGGAAAATGTGCAGATCCAATTCCAGAAGGAGATGACAAGTTTGCATATCTAAAATCCAGATATTCAAATTCACAGTCAGAAAATATCTTGGTTCATTGAAAATTTCAAAATAAAAAATAGAAGAAAACTTGCGTGGGAAATATATCAGAATTATTTTTGGATTTACTACATAGTTGTAAATTAAACTTTCAAGCATAGAGCAAATACATGGCTATATCTCTGGTGGTAATCATTCCAACAATCTTGTCTTTTTCCAATATTGGAAGGTGATCAATGTTGTATTCTCCCATGATATCTGCTGCTTCCTGAATTGTTTGAGTTGGTCTTGCACAAATTAGAGGTCTTGATGCAAGATAACTCAAGATTAGACTCTTGGGAGATACATCTAGCAATGCCGATATGTGTGTCAAGTCTTTTTCTGTAACTATTCCAAAGGGTTTTCCATATGCAGTTACTATGACACTTCCAATCCTTTTTTCCTTCATGATACTAGCAGCATCATATGCAGTTTTAGTATGATCGAGAGTTATGACATTCCATGTCATGACACTTGCTATTGTAACAAGATCAGGTCTAAAAATTACTTCAAACAAATCCTCTTTAGATACATAATCTGTCCTGCTTAGTATCTTGTACGGAATGTCCCCATGGTGATTTTCAAGTGCTGTCACCATAGTATCTATACGGCTTCCTATCCATTAAGCATTTTTTGCAGTATTGATTTGCTATGCTGAGACTAGTTGACGTGGTTTTGATTTGCTAAAATAATCCATTATGCATGCTTCATGAGTATAACCATAATCATTGCAATGGTTTTGGCAAAACCAGCAAATACCCATGCGAAATTTTGGCGGTTCTTTTTCAGGTGTTTTTTGATTTGAGCTAGATTTCATTCTCAATCGCCTCCCCCAGTATCACATCCACATAGTCCAAACTCGTCAATTTTTCTCCCACACATATCACACTCTTCGAGAAATTGTACCTCCCATGGTTCTTTTGAATAAAGGCGGAGGTGTTCATTGATCTCTTTTGGAACAACGCTTTTGAGAGACAACTCCTACTCCCAATTATCCAGCAACTTGAGACAATAGTTGCATATGGGATAACCATTTTCTTCCTCAAATTCTGTTTTGCATTTTTTACAAATCTTTGATTTTCTCAGTGTAATTATTTGCAAATTGTATCACCATCGATCTTAATACCACATCTTCCAATATATTCAAAAAACTCTACTCTAAACCCTGAGGCATAATTCAGAAAATAATTTTTAGCGACATTATATGTCATATGCTAATTCTCCAATACTATTACGTCTCCGTCCCTATTAAACTGGTTTTGACTAATATTTCTAGGTTCGAATCCTGTAAGATTCGTTACAAAACTTCTTCCTTAATTTTTTACTTCTTACTTGCATTTTTATATCAAAATTGCTTTTAATTTAAAATATTTCAAGCAGTTAATTTTATCAATAATTTAGAAACATTAGCACCAATCTTTTGCACTTGTTCTTCTTGTTTTTTATCTTTCAATGCACCATCAGTATCAAAAACTTCATGAGCTTTTGCTATTGCAATCTGCTCAGGAATGACAATAACGCCAATATTTTCAAGAATAGATCGTACATGAACTAATCCACGAAGACCTCCCAGCCCACCAGGAGATGCACTCATGATACCTGCTACCTTTCCCTTAAAACAAGCCAAAGGCTCCTCATCTTTTGATTGACTAGATGTCCAATCAATCGTATTTTTAAGAACACCTGTAATAGAGCTGTTATACTCTGGCGATGAAATAAGAAAACCTTGATGTGACTTCATCAGATCCTTGAGATTACGTGTATTTTGAGGAAGTCCATCTCTTTGTTCTAGATCGCCGTCATAAAGTGGCATAGCAAAATCTCGAAGATCAATCATGGTAACATCTACACCTACATCTCTTGCGCCAATAGCCGCAATTTTGACTAATTTTTTATTAAATGAATCAATACGAGTACTTCCTGCAAATGCAAGAATTTTTGGTTTTACCATGTATGAATTTTGTTTGAATAAATTTATACTTTTTCCATTTTCAAAGTTTTCACAAGAAGTTGTAATGAGTTCTATAATACTTTCTACAAACGTGTCATCTTTCAGTCAATAATTTATTATAATTGATTAGCATTCAACGATTTTGAGTAAGCTTGTTTACAAAAAACAAACTCTGCCTAATAGAAGATAAATAATCTCCATAAAAGGATGGGAATTAATGTCATAGTTATTGATGACAATAAGGAATTGCTTGCGTGTTTTGTCGAATTACTACAATTTAGCAACATAAATGTCACAGCCACAGGAAGAAATGGAAAAGAAGCTGCAGAGTTGTATCAAAAACACAGACCTGATATTCTTTTCATGGATATCTACATGCCTGAATATGACGGATTCTATGGATTAAAAAATATCAAAGAGTATGATCCAAATGCGGTTGTAGTTCTAGTCAGTGGTTCAGTCAATGTTGATGAAAAATTAGAAGAGTATGGTGCTACTGCAATTCTTCCAAAGCCCTTTGATATGAATAAAGTCAAGGAGTTAGTAAACAAACTCTGTATTCATTAGAATTACGCATAAAATGCTCTCTCTCAGGTATTGGTCACATCATACACCATGTTATGTTTGAGTATCTTGCACAAACCAATCTTTAAAAACAGTTTCCAAGTGCTCATTTTATGTCAGAATATTTCGACGAAGAAGGTCTCCTTAAAGTAATTAAAATTTTCGAGATATCTGGTGAGATTTCAAAACTGAACTGGGGTTGGAACAATCACCCTGATCCTATCAGAAGAGCACATGAACTTATGGACAAAGGACAGAAACTTTATGTGGAAATTTCTGAATACGAGCAAAGAATTGGTCCCAAACTTGGCATACAGCAGAAAAAAAATATCGAAGATGCCATGGAAGAGATGGGAAAACTAATTCCTTATATGAAAAACAAGATCAAGCCTACTGAACTAACAACTCGTTAGTGTAAATTCATTTTAAAATAAAATCCTAAACTTGAAATAAAAAAATCTACCATATAGATTAGAATCAGGTAACACTCTCTGACTTAATATTGGTGACAGTTAGTTGTGATTTGTGTTTCAACTAATCGTATTTTTTACTTCATTCAAGTATATCTTTGTAGAAGGCGGCGAACAAGCACTTGTAGGAATAGGAGTAGCAAGTAGAATCGGAATAAGGAAAACCCTGAAGATAACAATATTTGGCATTTCTGTAGGAATAATTCTTTATTTTGTATTTCTAAAAGTTGCTGGATTTGTACCTGTAAATATTCTTGAAGTAGCATTAGGCATAGGATTGTTGTTTTTCAGCGGTATAATGTTCAAGGAATTTTTTGAAGATGAAACTAAAGTAGATACAACAAAACACAAGGTGACTTACTTTTACATAGCAATGCTTGAAGCGGTTGAAAATTCTGTTGCATTGGCTACATTTAGCTTGATTCAGTTAGCAAGTGCATTACTAGGATTCTTTATTGCAATAGGACTTATCATGGGTCTGTTACGGTCAGGAATTGTAAACAAAATACCGTTGCGAATAACCCGATTGATAGCGGGAATACTTCTCACAAGTACGGCAATTCCATTGATCCTTTATGGTATGAATATCAGTACACCAGAATTCATGCATTGGTTTATGCCACCATTAACCTAATTCATACCCGACGACGTTTTACAAAGAGGAGATCTGACGTAGGTTTGATAGAACCAAAAATGATCATATTTTTCAATAAGTATGGCGTTATGATACACAACATGGAATCGATCAAAACCAATGATATCATATCACTTGTAGAAAAAGAAAGCAATCTCCACGTAGCTAATTTTGTTGAAAGCGCAATAGAGCTGGTAAAAGAGGCACATGCAGGAGTAAAACGAGAGGATGGCACTTCTTCGTTTCTTGAAACTCACATTTGGCCAGTCACGATGGACGTGATAAGACATTACATGTCAGTAAATAGATCAGTAACAAGTACCCAGATAGTTTCTGCCATGTTACATGATATATTGGAAGATGATGAACGAATTTTAGACCTGTATGCCTCAAAGGCATATGGTTTTGATGCGTACTTTGAGCATAGATTTGGCTATTATGTTAACAAGGTGGCTACAACTCTTAAGACAAAGCCATTAGAAATTTACCAAGGTTCTAGCAATAAAGAGCGCGAATTTGAAAGGTTCCATGATTATTGCAATATGTTATTAAAATCAGATTACGATGTGAAGGTAATCAAACTGGCAGACAGATTAAACAACATGAGATTCATTGCCAAAATTCCAGGGCATGAAAAGATCAAGAGGTATGTAAGAGAAGCTGAAGACTTTTACTTGGCATATACATTGCTAGACCCCACAATGCCTGACTTTTATGCATACATCAGAGAAGCATATGAGCATCTACGAAAAATAGAAAAAACACCTGACTTGATTACTCGATAAATCAAATCATTTGTAAAATATCTAATCTAAAAGATAATAAAAAATCTAGCAGATTCTAGCCGTATTGATAGGTGATTCCCTTCTCTCCACGTGTATGTTTCCAATCTGTTTCTTCAGAACATGTTCCACATTCTATGCACCCTTCATGCTGTATCATCACCTTATCATTTTCTATTGAATAACATCTTGTAGGACACAGTGTCACCATTTTTTTCATAAAATCACTTGCTGGTTTTATTACTTTGATGTGGGGCAACTCATCATCACTGAAATTTAGTTTTCCAATTCTTGTAGCAATAGATGGTATGCTCAGAGTATAAGAAGAAGTAATCTTTTCTCCTAATCTGTCTGCCAATTCCATTGGAACTTTGACATAGGTCTCTTCTGATTCTACTAGTGGCAATAATTTTTCATATCCTAAAATATTTGCAAATCCTACTGAGAGATTTCTTAGTTTATCACTTGACATCAGTTTGATTATCATGCCATATTTTGAACTTAGGATATCTTTTGGAATATCTTTTGCAGCAACTAGGAAGATCTTAAGATAATCCTTGTCTATCTCTTTCATGTCTTTAGTATAGTAGCTTTCTTCTATAGAGTGGGAATATGACTTACCAAGAGTATCATGAGACAAGTTATTTTTATCCAGAGCGTCTGCAATAGCATTTGCAGCTCTTACGGCATCATCAATTCCTACGTTAAGGCCCTCTATTTTTGGTCCAATGAATATTCCTCTTCCAGCCGCATCGCCTGTAAATAAGACATTTTTAATGAAAGGATTTTTCATCCTACCTCGCTTTCCATCCGGAATGAGTTTTGCGCTATATTCTACTTCGACATAATCAGTCTCAAGTGTAACTCCATATTTGTCAGCCATCTGAGTTTGAAGTGAGGACAATTGTGTTCTTATTTCATCTTCAGATGCATATTTTCCACTTTTGATTAGTCTGTCTCTGCCACTTGAAGAAAGTACCGCGTCCCTTGTTTCCTGCCATGACTTGATCAGTTTAGTTGTTGCAAAGCGAATTCGAATTTGTTCTTCTTTTGATAGACTCTTGTCTATTTCTTTTTTTACAGGGACTTGATCTTTGATAAATTCACTTATCATTGGATTTTTCAGTAGAGCATTTATCATTTCATATGGTGCGACTGGATTTTCAAGTAAGGAATCCAAATGATAAACTCCGCCAACAGATAAGGTATTTTGATTTGTATAAACAAATCCTCCACCTATATGATTTAGAGTAACATCTCCTGCAAATAGATGAGCTGCACCTTCTTGTGAGCTAATTCCAAATCGTTCATTGATTATATCTTCGGGTAATTTTACTACCACTTTTACGCCTTGATATAATTCACTTGGTGAGAATTTTTTTCTAGCACCGGTAATATTTGCAACTTCAGAATTTACTCCATCAGATGCAATAACTGCACTTGCTTGAATCTCTTCAAGTTCATCAGTATAGATTATTGTTTTATCACCATCCCATTTTATATCTCTGACATGTACTCCTGGGATAATTCCCCCACCGTATTTTTGAGCGCTCTCGTTTGCCTGGTCTGCAAACCATTTGTTTAATTTATTCATAAGAACAGAGTAGCCAAAGTTTGCCTCATACTCATGAGCTGATGTCAAATCCATTGAAAAGACCTTGTCCTTTGAGGTAGAATGTAAAATGTATTTTGTAATTTTTCTCTCTA
>JARLFW010000127.1 GCA_031296345.1 Nitrosotalea sp.
AGCCCGAGGGAGGATATGAAAAACTCACTCCGCACATGCCAGTAGTAGAAGAGGTTGCAATAATCAAGGTAGTACCAATCACAATTCGAGGCAAGTATAAGATCGGTCAACATATGGATAAAAAGACAAGACTTGTTATTGCAAAAAAGATATTAGAGCGTAACACTCCAACTGCCAAAAATACAGTCAGTATGATGGGTGTTAAAACAACAAAGGACGGACTAGAAGTCTCTGAAGAGCCTAGTTGGTAAAAGCATATCACAAGTACCATTGCTTTAAATTTGAAACAAGACCAATTTGTAATGTTTGCTAGAAAATCCAAGCTTTGAGCTAGTATCTGAATTTGCCCCAACGGGGGACCAGCCAGTTGCCATAGAAAAATTAGTAGAAGGAGTAAGAAAAAAGCAAGTCCAGACCTTACTTGGAGTAACAGGTAGTGGTAAGACATTTACAGTGGCAAACGTAGTTGCACAAACCGGAAAAAAGACTCTAGTCATTTCACACAACAAAACTTTGGCAGCTCAGCTTTATGCAGAACTAAAACAGTTCTTTCCAAAAAATAATGTGGGATATTTTGTATCATACTATGACTATTACCAGCCCGAGAGCTATATTCCACAAACTGACACATATATCGAAAAAGACACCCAGATTAACGAAAAGATAGAAAAGTTGCGTCTTGAAGCTACTGCAATGCTCTTGTCAGGAGAGCCTACAATCATAGTCTCCACAGTATCATGCATCTATTCACTTGGTTCACCTAGCGAGTGGGAAGAGATGTCAATTACCATAGAAAAAGGCGCAGATATTGGAAGGGGTACACTAATAAAAAAACTAGTCAATGCACGATATGACAGAAATGATACCGAACTTTTAGCAGGAAGATTTCGAATCAAGGGAGATACAATCGATATAATTCCAGCATACTCTGACTCGATTGTAAGAATTTCATTATTCGGAGATGAAATAGACAAGATAACAATTTGTGATCCAGTATCACTTCAAGTAAAAAAACAAGTCTCTAGAATCAAGATTTATCCAGCAAAACACTATCTAGTTGCAGCAGATGTAAGAAAGACTGCAGTCCAGTCAATTAGAAATGAACTCAAACAAAGACTAACAGAACTTCCAGAGCTTGAAAGACAAAGATTGGAGATGAGAACAAAGTATGACTTGGAAATGATTGAAGAATTGGGATACTGCTCTGGCATTGAGAATTATTCAAGACACTTTGATGGAAGAACACCTGGTGAGCCTCCTTTTTGTCTACTAGATTTCTTTGGAGAGGACTTTTTACTGGTAATTGACGAGTCTCATGTTACTTTGCCACAATTACATGGAATGTACAATGGTGATCATACAAGAAAAAAATCTCTAATTGATTATGGATTTAGACTAACAAGTGCGTTTGACAACAGACCGCTCAAGTTTGAAGAGTTTGAAAAATATATCAAAAACACAATCTTTGTTTCTGCAACACCTAATGATTATGAAAAAAGTAAAAGCGCCAAGATTGTAGAGCAATTAATCAGACCCACGGGACTTGTGGATCCACTAGTTGAAGTAAGAAAGACAGAGAATCAAATGGATGATTTAATATCAGAGATTAAAAAACGAGTTGACAAAAACCAGCGTGTTCTGGTTACAACTCTAACAAAAAGAATGGCAGAAGACTTGGCAGAATATCTGTCAAAAAATAAAGTAAAGGTAAGATACTTACATTCAGAGATTGAAAACCTTCAGAGAACTGAGATCATCAGGCAGTTAAGGCTAGGCGAGTTTGATGTCCTAGTAGGCATAAATCTCCTAAGAGAAGGCCTGGACATACCCGAAGTTGCCCTTGTTGCCATCCTAGATGCAGACAAGGAAGGATTTTTGAGAAACGCCACCAGTCTAATCCAGACATTTGGAAGAGCTGCAAGAAATCTCGATGGTTCAGTCATAATGTATGCCGATAGAATTACTCAATCTATGAAAAATGCAATATCAGAAACTGAACGAAGAAGAAACAAGCAGATAGAGCATAATCAGAAAATGGGAATCACACCAGCTTCAATCATAAAATCAATTCCACAGCAGACAATTGTTCTAGATGAGACAAAACACATGTCAAGGCACGATGTACAAACACTTGCAATAGAAATCGAGACTGCAATGAAGCGTTTTGCAGAAGAATTAGATTTTGAAAATGCAATTGAATATCGAGATAAATTAGCAAAGATTCAAAGACAATTAAGAAATGAATGACAAGTTAATCATCCGCGGTGCAAGGGAGCACAATCTAAAAAACATCAATGTTGACATTCCAAAGAATAAACTAGTAGTAATTACAGGACTATCAGGATCTGGAAAATCAACACTTGCTTTTGATACAATATATGCAGAAGGACAGCGAAGATATGTAGAATCACTTTCATCATATGCAAGACAATTCCTCGAGATGATGAACAAGCCCGATGTTGATTCAATTGAAGGCCTATCCCCTGCCATATCAATACAGCAAAAGACGACAAGCAAAAATCCAAGGTCTACTGTTGGAACAATAACAGAAATTTATGATTATC
>JARLFW010000128.1 GCA_031296345.1 Nitrosotalea sp.
GCATTTTGGATAAATGTAGAGTCACTTACTTGATTGTTAGCCCATTGTCCAGATATTGTTTGTAGAGGTGAAGAACTTTGGCTGGAAACTGGATTATCTGCAACTCGTTGAGATGGAGTATAATTGGATACTCCTGCACTTGGTGCAGTATGAGATGAATGTGATTGTGTTACTCCTCTGTTCCATGTATTAGATGATTGATTGGCAGCTGCTTGAACTGGAACTGATGGAGTAGAAGATGGCTGAGTGGAAACAGATTGAATAGGAACTGTTTGAACTGGAGCTGACTGGGTAGTAGCTGGTTGAGTAGCAACTGCTTGTACAGTAGCTGGTTGAGTAGCAACTGCTTGTACAGTAGAAGAACTAGATGATGTATCTGAAGATGATTGATATGTTGCAGGTGTAATGGATGCAGTAGATGTTGCATTTAGATAAGACACACTATAAGCAGTAGCAGTATTATTGTCTGCAAAAGAATTTGGAAAAGCATACTGTGAAAACATCAACAGTGCTGTAAATGCAAAAAGGATCATTGCTTTGTTTTTCATGCACTCAATACGTCAATGAGTTAATAAAAAATTGTGACACATTGTTCTGGAACATTGTTAATGATGATTAGCATACTAATGATTTGTACCCAAACCATAAATGCTATGACAAAAACCAGTATGAGAAGATAAGCAAGTCCATCTCAAATCACTCGTCTGGAATAGTGATTCAAGTTTTATCCTAAAAAATATCGGTCATACAACATGTTATAATGTCATAGCAAAAATTTTTTTGTAAGATTACGCCAATCTCATTTTAGCCGCTTTACGTCTAATCTTGTATACTTTCCAAATTGAATATCCAACTACTCCAAGTATTGCAACTATGGTAATGTATAATGTCAAACTAAAGATTGTCAGGATTGTCATATCAGGCTGGCCGCCTCCTTCATTTTCATATTGTGCAATTGCTAGTGTTGGTGCACTCGTAGCAAGTATGACAAGCGCTATCATTACGTATGAATATTTTTTCATAAATTATTGAAATACAAATCATAATAAAACAGATGCTATCATTTTCATAAACGAGAACGGTAGTTTGATAATTAAATACAAACTCAGAAAAAGAAAGAGAAATTTAAAAAAAATATCGATGGTTGGATATCTTGGCTAAGGTCCAGATTCTGCGGATTCTCCAGATGGTGCAGATCCTGATTTGACTAGTCCTGTAGATGATACTGTTGTCTTATTCTCTTGAATGTTCAGAGCCTTTTCGGTGTGTTCCTCACCAGGTAATGCTAATGCCTTGTCTCCCAAGATGGTCTTGGCACCTACCACTGCAACAGCTATTGCAATAACAGCAATAGCAATGCCAACTAGAATTTTTTTATTCATACCCGTTTTCTCTTTTGCAGGTTATAATGTCTAGTTACCATTTCCATTTGCGGGAATGGTAGTTAGACAATTAAATGACAAATGCCAATTGTACCTGATGAAGTGGCAGAATGGGAAAATGATTTTGTCTGAACCCCTGCAAGGGTATATGTTGTTGTTTGTCTCTCATCTGCCACCCACTCCCCAAAACAAATAAACGAAATTATTTTCAGCAAGCAAACTATGTTACAGATTTTATAAAAAAACTGTATCATTCTCGTTGATGAAAACGGTAGTTAGACAATTAAATACCTAATACAAATTGCAGATAATGAAAAAATCAACACAACAATCCATCATGATAATAGTGATTCTAGTTCTTGGAAACAGCGGAATTTATTTTGTTACAGCATATTCACAAATGCAAGAATCAAGTAATCTTCCTAGTCAGATCCAGACAATGCTCTTTGCAACTGCAGCAATTGTGTATCTGCCACTGGGAATATGGATGATAAAGAACAACCTACACAGCAGAGCACCATATGTTATAGCAAGTTTGGTCTCAATAGCTTTGATTGGCCTGTATGTTTTATCCAGAACTGTTAGCTTGCCAATTGTAGGCATACAAGAGGATGTAGGCATTGTAGACATACTTGCCAAGATAACTCAGGGCTCTATAGTTGTGATATCTTTACTGCTATTACAAAACTGGAAGAAGGAAAAGATAACAATCCAGCAATAAAGTCAACTCATTTTTCTGAGAATTTTTCCCAAAGTCTTTGTATCTTTTCATCCATGGTGAATTTTTCAATTTTACAAGACATCTCGCCATCTCGAAACTTTACTTCTATCCCAGAGACTAGGCTCTTGTAGTAACTTTCGTCAAGACCCTCAAGTGTACGGATGACCTTGGTCTTTTTTATGAGTACAAGAGTTTCCAAATTTTTTATCTTCCTATAGGTAGTCGATGCAGGGATGTCAAGTTTTGTAGATATTTCAAGCGCGTTCAACTCATTTTTTGCAAGTATTGAGAGAATCTTTCTACTATATTCGTCTCCTAATATTGCTAGGATCTCATCATCATTTGTCATTTTCTAGCTTTTCTTGACTGCTATGATTAGTACAATAAATCCTGATATCTCAAATGCTTCTTCAATTATTTTTCCTATGCTCTCGCCGGTAAATGCAAATATGTATTCAATGACAGTTTCTCCAAGGACTAATAATGTGAATCCTATTACTAGAAGGGCCATTGGACGATACTTTGTTCTCTTGAACGCTTTTGTGGCAAAGAAAACGAGAATAAATCCTACTATGAGATGTATGGCAAGAAGTACATAATGAGTAATTGTTGATTCAACCATTGTCTACATCATCTTACCATGTTTAGCTCTAATAGATGTTTTTTCATGGGATGTATTCTTTTGACTAGTTATTTCAAATGATTGATTGTATGCTAATTTTGTATCAATTATAACAACTGCAATTCCTGGAATGATTTTTTTATTCATAGAAATCAATTCTGTATAACGCATAAGACACTACCTTCCATTATCATAAATGAGAATGATAGACATCATTAAAATCTGCAGGTGACAAAAAATTCTTGTTGGCATCAAATAATACAACTGTAATCATGCTAGGCATATCTATTGCTGCAATTGCCATTGCTATTACATTATTTGCTATAGCAATACCCATCTTGACTGCACAGCATGAAAGCAACCAGAACACTATCCAGCAAAACAGCGCTCAAACACCATATGCTGGAGTAAAGAAAGAATTTTACCTGTTCGATAGTGAAATACCTGGTTTTAACGAGACCGAAATGGGAATGCCTCATGATACTTTCAGTATGCCTACCATGGCAGTCTTCAAAGGTGATAAAGTGGTAATCCACTTCTTTAACATTGAAGAGTATGGTGGAGATAATCATTCATTTACCATCTACAAGCCGTATAACATCGATGTTGTTGTACATCCACGTGAGAACAAAACCATAACATTTGTCGCAAATACCACTGGAACATTTGCTTACCTTTGCACATTCCACCAACCAACCATGAGAGGGCAGCTCATAGTACAATCTCCTCCGTAGACATAAAACACGTCGTAATTATGTAATGTGAAAAGTTATGATTTATTGTAGATATTTTATTAATTTCTTTTTTGATTTTAGCGAATACAGACAGGATTGCCAATGCAATGCAGGTGTGCTCCAGACAAATTAGCACCGGTAAGGTCTGCTCCAGACAAATCAGCGCCTGTAAGGTCTGCATTAGTCAAGTCTGCATCATGAAGATCTGCACTACCTAAATCTGCATGATTTAGGTTTGCACCATTTAGGGTTGCATTTTCAAACCTTGCAAATCCAAGACCAGTATTTTGCATTTGGGCACCTGAGAGATTTGCACCAGTAAATACTGCATTGTTGAGATCTGCACTTTTAAGATTGGCATTAGTCAGGTTAGCGTCAATCATGCTAGCATACTGAAGTACAGTATCTTCAAAGTTTGCACCTGAGAGATTTGCACCAGTAAAATTAACATTCTTAATTTCTGACAGATTAAAATTAGCTCCAGTCAATGTAGCATTCTTGAAACTGGCCCCAGTAATAGCACCATTAAAAAAATTACCTCCAGAGAGGTTAGCATCATCCAAGTCTGCTGCAAGCAGGTTGATGAATTTACCACTTGCATTAATCATATTGACACCTTTTAAGTTGGCTTCTGGAAAATCAGCATTTGTAAGATCTGCACTTTGTAGATTTGCTCCTGCTAGATTGGTACGAAATAGATATGCTGTACGAAGATCTGCATGATTGAAATTAGTTCTAGCAAGATTTGCACCGGTCAAATCTGCATCATGTAACTTGGCATTAGAGAAATCACAGTCAGACCAGTTAACATGTGGAAATGTTCTATCTTGACAGTTAGAAATCGCTATAGGTTTTTTATCAATTCCCCACTTTTCAGTATTTTTTGAGTCTTCATTAGATTCTAATTGTATCATGCCAATTTGAACAAGATATTTGAAAGCTTTTGTATACTCTGTATCGTTAATTTGCCCATGAGTCCAGTATTGTGTTCTAACCTTGAGCCACCAAGAAGGCATATGATCCTGATCGTTAGAAGCAGCAAATGCAGAAAGGCTTGAAGTTGAAAATATGCACGACACAGAGATCATTCCTATTGTAGATAAAATGAATTTTATTTTATTTGCCATAATGTAGGTCTCAAGTTTGATAATAAAAGACAACTCATGATTGTCAAGGATGAGATGATGCCAACACAACATCAAATGAAATGATCTTAGACAAGATTATTTTTATCAAAGCAACTACAACGCTTGGACAAATGCCTGTTACAACCAATTAGCTTGTGGTCTTTGCAGCCACAAAGGATGCACTTTTTTTCCATGTTGTTATACTATTCTAGATTACTGATAAAATCTTGCATTCTCTGCATGCTTTTAGAGTTTAACATTAAATCTTGTAGATAATTCTCTTCTTTTACACATACTATTGATCTTTTTTGGGATTTTTCCTTTTTAATCAAACCACTCTTACATTTTGTTTCATTCATGATTTTTTTTATGATGCCGGACTGTATTATCTTCGTGTTTTTTATTTTGAAAATAC
>JARLFW010000129.1 GCA_031296345.1 Nitrosotalea sp.
ATCTTTAAGAAAATTTCAGGTTTGGGAGACCTTGAACTTGGAAACTTTGGAGTAATGGAGCCAAAGGAAAAATGTGAGACTGTTAAAAACTTGGATGTTGTACTGGTTCCAGCAATCGCACTTACACGTGAGGGGTATAGATTAGGATATGGCTTTGGATTCTATGATAGATTTCTGCATGGGAAAAAATCAAAAAAAATTGGCATGACATACGCAAAACAAGTGCTCAGATCATTTCCTAATGATGACCACGATGTTAAGATGGACTGTGTTGTAACAGAAGACGCAGTAATTTATGTAAAGTAAAAATAGAGAAAAATCTAGAATAACTAAATAATGATTTATGTTTAAAAATTACCTGGAATCTTTGTCATAATGTCATAATTATTGTCGTCCCCAAATCCCGTAGTTAGAAATTCTTTACACTAGATCCGCCACAAAGATATTTACATTGCATACTTTCCCTTACAAGATCATATTATGTCATTAATTAAAAAATTTGAATTTTTAGCTACTTCTTTAAAAAATAAAATTGGCAAGTTTGACAAGAAATCAATCATAGGCCTCATCTTATTGCTATCTCCATACGCTGTAGGCATCATAACTCGTCAATCAGCCTCCATAAACAATCAACTTCCAAAAAGATTTCCTACTTGTGACAGTTTCATTCATGGGCTTTGCATTCCAACGATGTACATCCCCATACCTTTAGGAGTTGGTTTTCTTGTAATCAATTTGACTTCATTTCTTTTGAGCGCTTCACTCTTCCTTGCCGGTTACTTCATAGTAAAGAAAAAAACAGATTTCAAGTGAGTGGGATTACAAGTAATCACAGTTTCCAAAATTACATTTCAAAAATGGCATATTCTATTTTTATCTATATAAAACAAGACCTTTTTTGCCAATATCTGTTCTACAATATTTAGAAGGCCATGTGATGGTATCCACTCTGGCATATGCATTTTTTATTGCACTCTCTAGTGTATCACCAGTCGCAGTTACTCCTAGTACCCTTCCACCACTTGTCAAGACCTTACCATTTTCTTTTCTTGTTCCAGAATGAAAGACCTGTGAGTGAGGAGTTGCAACGTCAAGGCCCAATATCTCTTCATTTTTTGGATAGGATTCAGGATATCCTTTTGATGCCAACACAACACATACCGCACTTTGTTTCTTCCACAAAATAAGTGGTAAAGAAGATAGAGTTCCATCAATACTTGCCTGGATGTAATCAAACAAGTCAGAATCCATTCGCATCATTATTGGCTGACATTCTGGGTCCCCCATTCTTGCATTAAACTCCAAGACATAGGGCTTGCCATCTTTTAGCATTATTCCAGCATACAAAAATCCCTTGAATGTAATTCCTTCTTTTTTCATAGAATGTATAGTCTTTTCAATAACATTTTTTTGAATCTCTTTTGCAGTGGAATCATCAATTACAGGAGTTGGGGAATACGTTCCCATTCCCCCAGTGTTTGGCCCCTTGTCATCATCATAGATTCTTTTATGATCTTGGCTTGTTGCCATTGGGTATGCGACATTTCCATCAGATATTGCAATAAAGGATGCTTCTATTCCATCTATTCTCTCTTCAAGAATAATTCTAGAGCCTGCATTACCAAAGTTTTTTTCAACTAGTATCTTGTTTATGGCATCAATTGTTTCAAAAGAGTCATTGCATACAATCACTCCTTTTCCAGCAGCAAGCCCATCTGCTTTAACAACTAGAGGATAGTCAACAGACTTTGCAAATTCAATTGCTTTTTTTGGATCGTCAAAGACTTCAAACCTTGCAGTAAGAATATCATTTCTTTTCATAAAATTTTTCGACCAGATCTTGCTTGATTCTAGCTGTGCAGCGTTTTTTGTTGGACCAAATATTGAAAGACCTTTTTTTGTAAACTCGTCAACTATTCCCACAGATAATGGAACTTCAGGACCTACAACTGTTACACAATTATTCTCTTTGGCAAATTTGGCAAGACCTTCAATATCATCAGATGAAATATCTACATTGTTTTGAGTTCCACCATTTCCTGGGGCATAGTAAATTTTATCCACTTTGGGACTCTGAGCAAGCTTCCAGCCCATAGCATGCTCTCGTCCACCAGAGCCTACAACTAGAACATTGACCAATGCTTTCGGCTTTGATTATGAGGTATATAATCCAAGATTGAATTTAGCAATATTGATTAAAGCAATGATTAGGATATACTTTATTGATTCAAGTAGATACAACAAAAGCTGTTTATCTTTTCACACATGGTAGAAGAGATTTAGAACAAGCTGCAACAGATGCACTTGTTGCAAATGGGTTTACAAAAGACAAGATATCATCCGCAAGACCTGATGCCGTAGGAAATATCGGTGATTACATGGCAATGCTTTGGATGCCACCAACTCCTGATCACATAAAAATCCAAAAAATAACAAAGGTGGAAGAAGTAAAACCAGAAGGCATGATTGGGCTATGGAAAGGAGTCTCAAAAGAAGATATGTTTACAATACCTCTAAAGTAAATCACAAATAATTTTTAGTTCAACTGATTTTTTAATCAAGATTTAGATTTTTTTTATTTATACAAGATCTTGTAATAATGCTAAAATAAAACTCTCAAACTCTGAATCTTGAAATTTTACCACCTCAATTTTGTCTTGTTCCACTGCAGCCTTTACTGCACTTAGGTGGTAACATTGCCTACCCTGTTCCATTGCATTATAGAAATAATCCTCACATGAGCAATACCCTAGATTCAAGTCAAGCCAGTGCTCATTTTCTTTTCCTACTACAGTCCAGATCTTTCTGTTGCTTGGCTCAAACAAGTGTAATTTGACACCATTTGATGATACGATAGACTCTACATTCCCAGACTCTTTCACAAGAATTTAATTGAAAAAAGTTACGTATATCTTAAATGGTAAAGACCAGAATAATCCCTTCACAGCCAGCCTTAATTTTAGAAGATGAACAGAGGTTTCTTGTTGTAACTGATTTACACATAGGATTTGAGCTTGGCATGATCTCAAATGACATCAATGTAAGGCCAGAGGAGATGATTCAAGAAATACATTCTAGTCTTGATTCCCTGATAGAATTTGAAAATCCCGATACCCTCATTCTCTTGGGAGATATAAAATCTGGAATAGAGTCAATCTCAAAGATAGAATGGCAGACAGTGCCAATGTTTTTTGAGATTGGAAAAAAAATAAACACAATTGTAATACCTGGAAATCATGACGGCAATTTGTCACGTCTAGTTCCAGACTATGTTTCCATGACAGGACCATCAGGTCTAGTCATAGGAGATACATTGCTGACACATGGCCACGTAATGCCGTCTAAGAATTTCTCTCAGATAAACAGAATTGTAATGGGTCATCTCCATCCAGTGTATTTCCAAGAAGGCTCTGTCTTGGACGGACAGAGATTATGGGTATCAATCAAGGCAGACAAGAGTAAAATATTTCCATCAAGTAAAGGTGAGATTGAGATAATTATAGTTCCATCTTTTAACAAGTATTTTTATGCCACAACTAAAAGATATCACAAAAAATCAATCTCCCCAATACTTGAGAGAGTAAAAGATCTTTACTCTGCAAAGATTGTAACACTTGATGGAACCATAATTGGGGACGAGTCCATACTCAAAAATGTAATTTGATATCTAGTCTATTTTCTCATATGATTCTAGTGGCTTTTTCGTAGTCTCGTTATGCTTTAGCCACTCCAAAGTCTTAGCAAAAGAATCTGCAAGCTCTGTAGTTATCAGCACGGGAATTCCAAGCTCTACTGCCTTTCGTCTAATTTGATATTCATCATAAAGCATGCCAACATATTTTTCAAGTGTCGAAGTACTTGGGACATTTATGATAAAATCAATTTTTCGCTCATATAACATGTCTGCAATGTTTGGCTTTCTTTCAGGCTCACTTATTTTATAGACTACTTCTACATCACCTATTCTTTTATCAGACAAAAATTCAGCAGTATGCTCTGTTGCAAGGAGCTTGTATCCTAGGCTTTTGAGTAAAAGTGCAGTCTGCAACAGTTTTTCCTTGTTCTCAGACCCACCTGCACTAATAAGTACAGAGCCCTCTTTTGGAAGAGAATACCCTACAGACGTCAGACCCTTTGCAAGTGCATCATAGAAACTCTCACCAAAGCATGCCGCCTCACCAGTTGACTGCATCTCTACACCCAGTACAACATCTGCACCTTCAAGCTGCATAAAGGAAAACTGCGGTACCTTGATTCCATAATTATGAATTTTACGCCACCTATCTTTTGGAACATGTGGAAGGGGTTTGCCCAATACCGCACGGGCTGCCAAGTTGATAAGATTCATCCTTACAAATTTTGAGACAAACGGCATGGAGCGTGATGCCCTGATGTTAAGTTCTATCACATAGACCTGGTCTTGGTGTATCAAAAATTGCAGATTAAACGGTCCTTTGATCTTAAATGCAACAGCAACTTTTTGCGTGTAATCAAGTATAGTATCAATTGCTTTATTGTTTAGAGTCCAAGGGGGAATACACATCATGGAATCTCCAGAATGAACTCCCGCACCTTCAATATGTTCAATTACTGCACCAATCACAACATTTTCTCCATCACCCACACCATCAACTTCAGCCTCAAGTGAATTTAGCATGAACTTTGTAATAACTACAGGATAGTCTGGTGATACATTGGTTGCCTCTTGAAGATATTTTTTGAGCTGAGTTTCAGACCATACAACTTTCATTGCAGCTCCACTTAGGACATAGGACGGTCTCACAAGAACTGGATATCCAACTTTGATTGCAAATTTTTTGGCATCAACAAGACTTGAAAACGCCTGCCATGGAGGCTGTCTGATATTTAGAACATCAAGTACTTTGCTAAATGTAGAACGATTCTCTGCTCTATCAATATCTTCAAAAGATGTTCCAATAATTTTAATTCCATTTTGTGCAAGTTTTGGAGTAAGATTGTTTGCAGTCTGCCCTCCTACTGCTGTAACAATACCATCTAACTTTTCAAATTCTGCAATATCCAAAACTCGTTCTAGTGTGAGTTCTTCAAAGTATAGCCTATCACAGATATCATAATCAGTCGATACTGTCTCGGGGTTGCAGTTAATTACAGATACCTCTTTTACACCATTTTCTTTTAATCCCCATACCATGTTTACAGTTCCCCAGTCAAACTCTACACTACTACCGATTCGGTATGGACCTGCACCAAGTACTGCTATTTTTTGAGAATCAGTTGTTATCTCAAAGTCGCTAGTCTTTCCTCCATATGTCAGGTATAGATAGTTGGTCTTGGCAGGCCACTCTGCTGCAAGTGTATCAATTCGTTTTACTACGGGTAAAATTCCCTCTTTTTTCCTTAATTTTCTAATCTCAAGATCATCTTTTCCAACCAGTCTTCCAATTTGTTTATCAGAAAAACCCAATATTTTTGCCTCGTGAAGTACATTTTTTTCAAGTTTAGACTCTTTGATTCTTTTTTCAGAATTTACTATATTTTTGATTTTTTCTATAAACCACGGGTCAATTGCAGAGAGCTTGTAGATGCGCTCAACAGGCATTTCTTGTCTTATTGCCTCTGCTACATAGTACAAGATGCGGTCATCAGCATGTTGGAGTTTATTTTCAATCTCTTCAATGTCATATTTTTTATCTCCGTTACGATTTGCAACTAGGCCATCATTTCCAATCTCTAGCATTCGTATTGATTTTTGCAATGACTCTTCAAAGCATCTCCCAATTGCCATGACCTCGCCTACAGATTTCATGGTAGGTCCAAGATTACGATTAGCAAGTTCAAACTTGCCAAAATCCCATCTAGGATGTTTACATACAATATAATCTAAAGATGGCTCAAAACATGCAGTTGTAGTTTTTGTGATACGGTTTACAAGTTCTGGTAAAGTATATCCCATCACAATTTTTGCTGCCATGTATGCAATAGGATATCCAGTTGCTTTGCTTGCAAGAGCAGATGAGCGAGAAAGTCTCGGATTCATCTCAATTGCAACATACTTGTCAGAATCCGGGTCTAGTGCAAATTGGACATTACACTCTCCAACAATTCCCACATGTTTTGCAGCACGTAATGCTGCAGAGCGCAACAACTGATATTCATAATTGTCAAGTGTCTGCGATGGTGCAACTACAATATTGTCACCAGTATGAACCCTCATTGAAAGTACATTTTCCATGTTACAGATTATCACATTGTTTCCAGTATAGTCTGCCATTACTTCATACTCGATTTGTTTCCAGTGACCCACATATTCTTCAATTAGAACTTGGCCCACTAGACTTGCGTTAAGACCTCGCGATACAATTTCATGTAATTCAATTTCATTGTGTGCAACGCCTCCACCTTTTCCACCCAGAGTATACGCAACCCTTACGATAACAGGATAGCCCAATTCATTTGCGATTTTTTTTGCGTCTTCGAAGTTGTATACGGTCCTACTTTTGAGAACAGGTACATTGCATGCAATCATTGAATCCTTGAAGAGCTGTCTGTCTTCAGTGGCTCGGATTCCAGTCACCTGAGTTCCAAGTACTTTGATACCGTATTTTTTTAAAATCCCAAGTTCGTCTAGATTTACTCCACAGTTAAGTGCAGTCTGGCCTCCAAAGCCAAGCATAAGACCATCTGGCCTTTCTGCTTCTATGATAGATTCAACATATGCAGGATTTACTGGAATAGAGTACACCTTGTCTGCAAATCTTGTATCAGTTTGAATTGTTGCAATGTTTGGATTTACAAGTACACTCTTGATTCCGTCTTCCTGGATGGCTTTGAGGCACTGGCTACCGGAGTAGTCGAATTGACGGCCACTTGAAGTGACTTTCGCCTGCTTCTCCGATTTTGATTGCCCCACTGCCAAGAACTAGAATCTTCTTTAACGACTCATCTTTTGGCATTGTCCTCCCCTATGAGTTTCTTGAGCTCTTCAAAAATAAACATGCAATCAAAAGGTCCAGGTGATGCCTCTGGATGAAATTGTACAGCGATTATCTTTTTTTGTTTATGTTTTATTCCTTCTACTGTTTTATCATCTGCGTTTGTAAACCATAATTTAAAATCAGTATTTTTCAAAGACTCTGGGTCAATACAGTATCCATGATTTTGACTAGTAACATAGACTTGATTATTATCAAGATCAATACAGGATTTGTTTTGTCCTCGGTGACCATACTTTAGCTTGTAAGTATTTGCACCACCTGCCAGTCCCAAGATTTGTGCACCAAGACAAATTCCTAGTGTCGGAATATTTTTCTCGATTAATGATTTTGCAGTCTTCATTGTTTCACCACACTTGAGTGGATCGCCTGGCCCATTTGAGACAACAACCCCTTTTGGATTGTATGATAAAATTTTCTCAATTGAATAATTCCACGGAACTTTGATTACCTTGTATCCCAAGCTTCGAACATTTCGCAATATTGCATTTTTTACTCCAGTGTCAATTACCACAATTGATTCATATTCTGAACCAAATATTTGTGGCTCTTTTGTAGATACAGTATTCATAAATTCCTCATCGTTGTATTTTTTAGCAGATGTCAATCTCTTTTTAAGTTCTGATATATCAATTGGAGTATCAGATACTGCAAGTGCTCCCATCATTACTCCACTCGTTCGAAGTTTTATCGTAAGTTCCCTTGTATCAATTCCTGAAATTCCTGGAATTTTTTCATTATACAGCCATTCATCAAGTGTCAGGGATAAATTCCAGTGGCTTGCTGTAAGGGATAATTCATGTACAACTAGTCCCCTTGCCTGGATCATTTCAGATTCAAAGTTTTTTCGTATACCATCAGAGTCTTTTGCCATAGGGTCAGGAACGCCATAGTTTCCCACAAGAGGATAGGTAAGTGTCAGAATCTGTCCACTATAGGAAGGATCCGTGAGTGCCTCAGTATAGCCAGTCATGCCAGTATTGAATACTGCTTCACCAAAGACAGTAGTAGAATAGCCAAAACCCATGCCCTCAAAAACAGTCCCATCTTCTAAAATCAATACACCAAACTTGTTTGCATGTTTGGCTTTTCTTGTTGGAATCCTTGAAACCCTCTGCATGTGGATTTTGATAGGAATTTAAATTTTATGCCGATCTAAAATTCAAAACAGAGATTTTTGGCAAAAACAAAATTGTTTAAAAAATAAAATCTAGAGTGCTTTGAATTGTTCAGTCCACTTGTAGTATGCTCTAATCATTTCCATGCTAACACTTGGCTTTCTTCTTGATATGATCTCTTTGAAGTCAGCTGTTGTTAGTATACGCGGTTGTGATTTTGGTTCTCCCAATACTTCTTCTCCAAAGTTTGGAGAGTGGAATAAATCGTTTACAACCATCAATTGTGCGGATTGACAAATATCTTTAACATCAGATGCACTATACCCATCTGCAAGTTTTGCAAGCTCAATTGCCTTTACTTTATCATCCTTATGTAATGGCGCAGTGTAGAGATTGAAGAGCGCTTCTCTTGCTTCAACGGACGGAAGTGAAACATAGACTCTCTTTGTAAATCTTCTAAGAAACGGCCAGTCAAGACTCCATGGTTTGTTTGTTGCACCAATGACATAGAGTTTGAGGTCTTTTCCTTTACCGTTGATTCCATCCATCTCGGTTAAGAATTGGTTTTTGACACGAATCTCTCCACCAATCTCACTGTTACGGTTACCAAGAAGCGAATCTACCTCATCACTAAATAATATAACTGGAAGTCCTTCTTTTTCTGCCAATCCTCTTGCCATTTGGAATAGTTTGGAGACATTTTTTTCAGCTTCTCCTAGCCACTTGCTCATCATAGATGCTGCATCTACGTTGATAAAGTAACCATCAATCTCATTTGCAGTAGCTGCTGCAATGACTGTCTTTCCACAGCCCGGTGGACCATAAAGTAAGATTCCTCTTGGCCATCCAAGTGGGAACAGGTCTGGTCGTTTTGCAGGATATACAATTGATTCTCGTAAAGCATTCTTTGCGTCGTCCAAGCCGATAACTTCTTCCCATGTTACATTTGGTTTTTCCTTCATTATCAGCGAGTCTAGTTCATTTTTAGTAAGAGATTGTTTTTGTTCTTCAGGAGTTGCTTTTGGATCAACAGCTGGTTCCAATTCAACATTATTCATCTGCAATGCCTTGATGCGATTCTGATATGCAGCAGTTCTCTCTTGATATACTCTGTTTAGTTTGTTTTCAGGATAAAGCTGGATTAATTTAACAAGGGATTCAATTGCTCGTTGGTAATTTGCAATTGCCATTCCTCTGGCACCTTGAGAATCAAGTTTTATTGCTTCTGCAGCAAATTTACTTGCGCTATTTTCTAATTCTTGTGGGGCTAGACTCATAATATCATCAACTATATCTCGACTGCTGTTCTTTCAAGGTAATCACCTGTGTTAACTCGTCTAGCAGAATTTGTTAAATTAATTGAACCAACTTCAGTCCTTGGCATTTCAACCTTCACAGGCTCAATTTTTACAGGTTCGGCTTTTTGGGTAAGAGTACTTAGAAGAGAAGGTATTCTAAAGTCATCAATCTTGGTTTGAGATACTTTGCCAAAGGCAAGATTCTCAGTCACATCATCGTGCAGTGTCTGAATCTGGTGTAGTGCAAATTCTGCAGATATAACCAAGTCTTCAAGTTCAGTTTTCAATCCATTAACAGAGTTCGATGCGTTCAGTATGATTCCAATAAACTCTTGTAAAAAGACTTGGATATCGCGCTTATCTTGATATTTTGTAAGTAAATATTCTGCAGCCTGCATCACTTGTCTTATGTCTTTTAACTCCTCAACAGAAAGAGTCTCAATAAAAGAATCACTGTCATCTTTTCCCTTTTGAGATATTTTTTGCTCAATTTTCGAAGACAAGGTCTTGATTTTATCGAGATGCCCAGACAAGTCAGATTGGCCATCATTCTTTGTAAAATTTAACATATCAGTGCCTTACCAGAAATCTAGATTAGGGAACTGCTTGTATATTTTAGAGTCGGCGATCAATTTAGCTTCATCCAATAACCTGCTTGAGACCTCATTTGCCTTGCCAAAGTCCAAGTTTGTGCTTGCCAAGTGTGCTGCATCAATTATAATTCCGCCCAATAGTAATGACAATTCCCCTAATTGAAAATCCATTGCCGGCATTAGTGCCAAGAGTTTAGACCTAATTGTTCTAACAACAGATATTGTTGGAGAGAGTACCGTTGGAACATTTCCAAGCCCAACTATACAGTCAATGCTTCGTCTTACTTGCCTTAGCGATTCAATGGTATAAGACAGTTCAAGTTCATATCGAACTTGTTTTTCAAGTGTAGAAAGTACCTGAGAGTCCTTGTCTAATCTTTGATACAACTCTAAATTATTTTTGTTCACATCTTGTCGGTGTCGTGCCAGAACATCAAGCAAGCCATCTACAATCTCAGCGGCATAGTCAATTCTTGGCTTGATTGTACTTGCGCGTACTAGTTGACTCTTGCTATTATTTTCAATAATCCATTTTGATTGATTTATCATTCCCAACAAGAGACTTGACTTTGTACATATACGGTCCTTGTTACATCAAACCATGTCACTACAGTCACACAGTCCAGGGATACAGCTTAGTATTTTTTCCAAGCTTTGTTCAATGAATTTAGCTATTCACCTTACCTTTGAACTTGATAAATTCAAACAATGGTAAAAGGCCAAGACCTAGCAGTAAGCCTAGAAGAGTTCGGGTTGAGCAAGTATGAGGCTCAAGCATATGTTACTCTGATTACAAAGGGTACAATTTCTGCAGGAGAAGTGGCATATTACTCCAATTTGCCAAGAACCAAAGTTTATCCAACATTACTCAAACTAGAGAAAAAAAAGATTGCCATAATATCCAAAAGTAAACCAATAATGTGTACTGCAATTGCTCCAGAAGACGCTTTTGATGAAATTATCCAAGAACAGATTAACCGAGTAAATGCCATGAATAGTCTTATTACAAAATTAAAAGAGCTAAGCGAGGACAGCAAAAAAGCAAGAGGGTCAGAAGAGCAAAGATACTTCCACTTGGCTCCAAACTATGTATTCAAACAACTTCAGACAATGATAGAAGGTTCCAAGACATCAATACATGTAGTAATAGATTCATGGGGGCTCAATCTTTTATCACAATGCAAAGAAGTGCTTCTCCATGTCTTGAGAAAAGACATTGATGTAAAGATTGTAATTCCGCCAGGTCTTGTTGGGTCTGAGACTTTTCATGGACTACCAACAGGAATCAAGATCAAGACATCAGACATATCACAAAATGTCTTCATCTTTGATGATTCTGAAATACTTATGATAAACAGCAATAATGGAAAAGGTGCAATATTTCACTCAACAGATGTTTTAGGAACTAATCAGGTCAAGTCATTTGATCAAATATGGAAGAATGGAATCAAGATAAGTAATTTGGCAGAGATGACAAAAAGCGATGCACAGGAGACATTGAAGACGATTCAAGTTATAACTGAAAATGGATTAGGCTATGTGCTAAATTCTATGATTAACTCAAAGAGTAAGGGAATAGATATTTTGAATTTCTTGAATAAAAATGGTATCGACCTTGAATCAAAGACACTTGATGAAATAATAGCACTTGTTGATTCTACACTAGACATAACATGTTCTGGACATCTAAAGTACGAATCTAATGCAAACCACTTTGTGATAGAATCCAAACTCAATAGTGGTCACTCCATCCCTTGGGCTTTGTTGCTTGAAGGATATCTCAATAAAAAAGGAATCAAGACAAAGATGATCTATAATGACCATGTCCACAATGGCGAGCGAATCCATATCAAGGTAGATTCAAAAATCAGCCTAACATCATAGACTATAGAAAACTTGTTTTAATTTCATACCCTATGAAGCGTGAGGGAATTTTTCATATCATAAATAGTTATATGTGCACTATTTAGAAATAGAAACATGAATAGCAAACTCGTTAAGGCATCAAGTGCTTTGACCCTGTTCGTTTTAATGGCATCAGTTGTTGCAGCTAGTGCACCAGCTTTTGCACTGAACGGATATGGAACAACATATGGACGAGGACCACAGTTTGGCGGGGGAATCGGCGACGCATCAGCCGGTGGTAACTATGTGTCATATAACAACGGTCTTTCGATTAACGGTGCATCCTTTGATATCTCAAAATACACCACAACAATCAAGACACAAACATTGTATGTGAACATACCATCAGATATAACAGTAAAAATCTATGAACACAATGGTGTCCAATTGATTCAACATGGAATATTATTCCTTGGCCTCAAAGGAACTGATCCTCAAACATATCAGACCAACACATACATCGAATGGGACAAGAATACTGGTGCATCAACATCAGATCCTAATGGATTGTTCAAAAGTGCAACTGTAACCGCAAAATATAGTGGTCAGTTCTTATACCTTACATTCCATATCAATCCAGCTAAGACATTAGATACAAGTCACATAATTGTCAGAGCATGGGATTTGAACCATTCAAACGGTCAAGTAGTAGTACTTAATGCAATCAAGATAGCATACACTCCACAAGGATTCGGACGTACTAATCCATAAGACATAAACAATAACTTTTCTTTTTTCATTTTTTGTACCTTTATAATATGATGTGATTC
>JARLFW010000130.1 GCA_031296345.1 Nitrosotalea sp.
AAAATAAACCAGTCAAGATACCTGATTTTATTAAAAATTGAGGAGATGTTGGAGTTCCCTCATCATCAAATGATTTACTGCCTATGCCGTCTGGGCTATGTGGATCGTCCATTAGGTTGAAATTCTCGTTTGAAATGCTATTTTCTAATTTGTCTGAAAAGCAGCTTCGTTTCTCATAATATGTCTTCAAATTAAAGTTTGAAGAAAAAACAAATGCCAACAACTCCCCAAATGCATAAGGCTCAAAAATTATATCATATGAATCCTGTTCGACTCTCTTTGGATTGATTGAGTCTATGCACATCTCTAAAGCATCATTGCCAACATCTTGTGCTGAAAAACTATCAAGGGTTCTTGAACAATTCATGCCTATGCCGCTGACAGGTAAGTCTGATTCAGACTCTACATTTATTGTTCCTGCGATAAATGTAGAATCATCTGAACAATTCATGCCATTAGTATTCATTATCTGAAAATGCTCTGAAACGATATTGAGCGAACCTGATATTCTTGTTATCTTTCCATGACTGGCAGAATTGATCATTTCATTTGCAATATCAATTGCTGTATTGCCTGATATGTTGGCAAGTTGCGGATCATGTGTTCTTTCTATCTTCATTATATGTGAAGGAAATGGGAGTGATTTCCAAAAATTCTTTGGCTGTACAAATGATTTTGTTTTTAAAATTTTTTCTAGAAAATTTTCTTCTTGGCATGAAAATGATCTGGCCGACATTATCTTCTTTTCATGAATTATGCGTACTGCAACAGAATCTTCTTGATTGTGCTTTATCTCTGCTATCTCAGAATCAGTTATTCTTACCGTTGTGATATTTTTCTGTATTGAGATGGCTTCACATTCGTCTAAATGGAGGACCTTTGATCTTTTGAGTATGTCGTCACAGTATGACAACTAGTTTCGCCTATTGTTTTTGTACCTATATCTATCCAGTTTTATTAATTCATGATACGAGCCAAACCTGGATATATTTTGAACTTCATCTAGTGGGTCTTTACCATCTTCAGAGGTGTAAGTCTTGATTATCTTGTAAGATGTTGTCCTCTGGGCAGGAATTCTTCCTATTTGTCTTATCACACGTCTAATGTCTTTTGGTTTTAATAATTGTCCATGACCAGATCCTGCTGAGGTAGAAATACTTTCATTGATGAGGGTGCCGCCAAAGTCGTTTGCACCCCAGCATAATGATAACTGTGCCATTCCAACTCCTTCTTTTACCCATGATGTCTGGATGTTGTTAATGTGATTGTTTAACATTATTCTTGATATTGCATGCATCAACAAGACATCTTTTCCATCCGCTCCATTTCTTATGTTAAGGTGTAGATTCTCTTTGTACATGGGAGCTTCTGAATGAATAAAGTTTAATGGAACAAACTCGGTAAATCCTTTTGTTTCTTTTTGTATATCTCTAATCAGCGCAATGTGCTTTGCTCTATCCTCTGGTGATTCCAGATGACCAAACATGATAGTTGAAGTTGATGGTATTCCTATTTTATGTGCAGTCTTGATAACTTCAATCCACTTGCTGACACTGATTCTACCTGGGGAAATTTTATCTCGCATTGCTTGGTCTAAAATCTCAGCTGCAGTTCCTGGTAGGGAATTTACTCCTGCATCTTTTAATCTAATTAGATATTCTTTAATTGAAATATTTGATCTTGTAGCCCCGTATAGAACTTCTTCAGGCGAAAAACCATGGATGTGAATATCACCAACTTCTGATTTAATGGCCCTGCAAATGTTCTCATATGTACCTCCGTCCATATCTGGGGGTAATCCTGCTTGAACACAAACTTCTGTGGCACCTAGTGTCCGTGCTTCCTTAGCGCGTCGCACTATCTCATCCATTGGTAAAAAGTATCCTTCCTCTTCACGAAAGTCTCTACTAAATGCACAAAAACCGCATTGCTTTATGCAGACATTGGTAAAGTTGATGTTTCGATTTACAACATATGTTACAATGTCTCCAACTCTTCTTTTTCTTAGCTCGTCTGCAACTAATCCAATTAGGTGAAAATCAAGCCCTTTTGCATAAAATAATCTTGTTGCCTCACTGACTGAAATTTCTTTTTCATCCAAGGCACGATTCAAAGTCTCTGATATTAATGGGTCTGAGTTTCTTAGAAGTGCATCAAATGAAGATGTGTGAATTATGCTCATTTGATATACTCCTTGCTTACTAGTTTTTCAGTGTCTGCAATTTCTAACATTTTTAATTTCAAGTCAGAATTTACTAGTGGGAAAAATTCTGGATAAACTGGGAATCTTGCTCTTAGGTGAAATCCGGAATTGAAACAATCTTTCTTGACATCTTCAATTTGAGGCCATGGGAATTCTGGATTTACATGATCACGGGTTATTGGTGATATTCCTCCCCAATCATTGATTCCTGCTGATAGAAATGATGAATATGATTTGGGAGAAAGATTTGGAGGTATCTGAATATTCATTTTAGGAAAAATTATTCTAGTCATTGCAACTAGTGTTTTAAAGTATTTTTCTTGTGGGGAAGGACTGTCTCTCATTGGGGTATCCTGTTTTGGCTGAAAGTTTTGTAAAATTACTTCTTGGATGTGTTGATGTTGGTCATGAATTTCTTTTATGGAATAAATTGAATCAATTAATTCAAAGGGACTTTCTCCAATTCCTACCAGTAATCCTGTAGTCATTGGAATTTTTAATTCTCCGGCATTTTGAAGTACTTTAATTCTTGCTTTGGGATTTTTACTTGGAGCAAATTGATGTGCCATGTTTTTTTCAGAGAGTCTCTCACTTGAATTCTCTAGCATCAGACCCAAGCTTACATTTGTCTTTTTTAACTCACGCATCTCATCTTTTGTGAGATTTCCGGCATTGGTGTGGGGAAAAAGTCCTCCTTTTAGCGCAATCTCTGATGCATGAACCAGATATTCCGCAGTACTAGAAAATCCATTTTCTTTAAGCCACGCTCTGGCTTCTTGATATTTTTGTTCGGGTCGTTCACCTGTGACAAATAATGCCTCTGTACAATTGTAATTTTTTCCAATATTCACAAGTTCAGTAATGTCTTTTTTTGACAACATTGAAATTTTTGCCTGACCAGGCTCTGATTTGTAAGTACAATAAGAACATGTATCACGACAAAGATTTATCAAATTAAAAAAGACTTTTCTTGAATAAGTTACTATGGTGCCTTTGTGTTTGCTTCTTAAAAATTGGGATACCTTGTAAAGTTCTGAAGGATCTCTTTCAGCATCTTGATAAATTTGATAGGCTTCATCCTTTGATGGTACCCTGCCATCGATTAATCTATTTAACAACTCAGAACTGAGGATGAGCTCGCTCAACTAGTCATGATAGCTTTGACAGTTGTATTTATGCTTGTGCTGCTATTGACTGCTAGGTCTTTCCTGCAAGACTAGGGTGACATCCATGGATTTACCCTCTCTACTTATCTTCAAAATCATTTTATCTCCAGCTGATTTGTTATCTTGAAGATAATTTAGGAGGTCTTCTAGTTTCTGAACAGGGCTATTGTCAACTCCAATTATTATGTCTCCACCAAATTTGTATTTGATCCCGTCTACCATCTTTGTTTGATTTGATGCATGTAGACCTGCTTTAGAAGCTGGACTGTCTGGTACTATATTCTCAATAAGAAATCCAGATTGTGTGGAAAGTCCAAGACTATCTGACAAGTCAGGATCAACTGTTATCCCTGATACTCCTAACCACGGATGTTTGTAATGTCCGTCTTGGATGAGAAATGGTATAATTCGCTTCATGGTGTTTGATGGGATTGCAAATCCTACTCCTGAAAATTCTCCAGTCTGTGTCTGAATTGCAGTATTGATGCCAATCACTTCACCTTGGTC
>JARLFW010000131.1 GCA_031296345.1 Nitrosotalea sp.
GAAATAAAATGCATACAATAGTAAATAGAATTACAATTTTTATCAAATCTGATTCATCGAGTTTTATGCTTTGACTCTAAATAAATAGTGAGTTGGTTATCATTTACTCGTATTTAGTATTATAATACAATGATTGCAGTCCAAGACTGTATGTAGTAAAATTGTATGAATTATGGTTCCTAAAGGTTTGCAAATGTATCTGCAAAATTATATGCGGTTCTTTCAAGCAATATTGGATTGTATTTTTCGATAATTTCACGAACCATGTCTGCATTTTTTAAAAAGTAAACTTTCTTTAGATCAATTATCTTAACTCCCACTATGTCATCATCAACAAGTTTTCCAAGGAATGTGGAAACAGTTGAAGGGGCTTTTCTGTCTTTCTGGACTATCTCATTAAATGTAAGTGATTTACAATCAAGCAAAGACAATAAAATGTATCTTTGAGTATCGCGTCTAAGACTTGTTATCAGACCTGATTCCTCATCCGTTACACAAAGAGGATAAAATCTAGTCTCTCCTGATTTTCTATCTATCTTTACACTGCCTAATTCCTCTAATTTTCTTGCATGATAACTTAGAACCCCGTTTTTCAGTCCAGATTCTCTCATTATTTCTCGAAACTTTATTCCCGGATTTTTCTCTACAATGTTTATGATCTCTATACTTCTGTCCATTCTAATCTCTCCTAAAGACACTCAACGCAAACATCCCCAATGTGCATAATTCAAGAATGTGCCCAACTTCATCTGCTGAGACAGACCCGAAATAATAAGTATACTGCCATGCTGCATCAATTACTGAAAATACCTCCGCAACTGCAAATAAACCAAATGCTATCATTGTAAACATCATCCTTTTTGTTTTAATTCTTGTATATGCCAGTGCAGAAACTATGGTAAGAAAACTGCCAATTGCAACTCCGCTAAGATGTAGCAATATGTGGAAGACTTGAAACTTATGAAATATGTGTGGCAATATTACTGGTACTGCCAAAACTCCTATTACAGTAAAAATGACTATGGCGAAAAGCTTTGGTCTATTTTCTAAAAAATGACTCTCTTTTTGCACAACGAATTTAGTGCTTTTAGAAATTTAAACGAACTGGTACAAGACTCGAACAAGATTTAGGCATGGTATGGGTCTGTGCCTATGAATGGTATATTCGACTAATGTACCAATTTCTTTATTTTATGAAATGTTGATTTATTGTTACAGTATGGTTTGACTTCATCCTGCTCTGCTCTTTGCTGTGTGGAAAATTGCGCCCACGCAGTAAAGGTCCGGGTTGAATTTTTTAGATTTTCAATTAAAATAATGGCATGAAATCAACATGACCCTAAAATTGGTATATTATTGCTTCCTTATATTACAAATCCCTCTCATTTTCAAAAGTCAACAAAGGAGGTAATTATACTGAACTTGGAAATGTTAATCCAAAATGCAAACAGATTACAAATTCTTGCTGTTTTGTAAACTACTGTAATTACTTAGGTTAACATTAGTACTATGTATTGACTGGTATTTTATGTTGGCACGGTACAGAAGACCATGGCATAGTAGTACATTCGGCGAACATACCAGATCTATTAAATTAAAAATTTGATTACTTGAAAATAATGACAAAAAACAAAACAATCTCGTTAGGTGCACTATTTGGCCTATTGACCTTAGTCGTAGTTGTAATTATTCCTAATGTGTCTGCAATGGACATGTCAGGAATGAGTTTACAAGACATACAAAACATGATGCAAGCTCAAGCAATACGCACACACCCGACACTGCCTATATGTACTCAGGTGACTCCTTCAATCTTTGGTACTGCTCTGGTAAAAACTTACACTATACCAACAGGATTCATGGGTGATCCATCAACTGCTAATGGACAATGTATTGTTGATAATACAAAATATTCAACTCAAAATGCTTGTACTATTACAAATGGAATCGCAACATCAGGTCACTGTGAAATGTTTAGCACTGCATGGAAAGTTGATGCCACAGGTCCACCAAATCTTCCAACTGAAGAGTGGTTCAAACTAGGCGGACTAACACTCCAGCCTGGACAGTATCTTGACTTGGCTGATACAACACCATTCATGACTACAAAGGGACACATGGCAACAATCTTACCATGTGATGATATGGGACAACCCAGAGTTAGAGTCTATGAGGGAATACTTGATGGCGGTGTTAATACTCTAGAGCCGGTTGATGCTCAATATCTGCAGCATATATCCGATCCTGGAAATGGAATATGTGCATACCACTTTAACATTGGTAATACTACCAACAACCCAGATGGAGCATCAGATTTTGTGATGATGAACGACGGTAAAAGTTCGGTAACCTTCACAGACAGAAATACTTCGACATTTTCTGTTCTAGAAGGATATCTGAATGGTATGGGATAATCATAACGCCCTCTTTTTTTCTTTTTTCTTGATTGTTGTAAATGATTTTTAATTTGTATTTACATTAATCTTTCGAGTGCAGAGTCTTCTGTTTCGTAAGAGGTATGATATGGAATCTTGATGATCTGTTTTTAAATTCAATATACTAAGCAGATCTTTCTACAATCCTTGTGGGAAATCAAAGGAGGTAGGTATAGAATCTGGCGGTACACCGTACACCAATACAATCTCATCATGGGCATTAAGCTGAATCTCTCTAAAATCTCCGCTGAATTCCTTGCCGTTTACATATGACGTTGGTGTTCCAATTGGAATTCCAGTCTTTTCAAATGATTTGGACCATACGTCTAGGAACTGACCCAGAGTGAATGTCTTGTACTGTGGTGATTCGATGTGAATTATGCCCGTAGGATCATGTGTATGTAACCAGTAGAGGCATGAATTTGGAATTATTCCTATGTATGCTGGAACAGTTCTATGTTGTCCATCTACATACACATCAAGATGGGTATGTATGTGAAATACTGCCTGTTCCATCTGATTACACTCTATTCCATCAATGTCTGGTGGTGCTTGAACATTAGACCTCATGTATGTTACTGATATGCCAATAACTAAAATCAATACTGCGATAATTATAATTTTTTTCGATAGTTTGGAAGACTCTTTTTTTGCAGAAACTTTTTTCTCGACCATGTTTTATAAAATTAAAACCATCACATAAGTTATTTCACAAATCTGACTAAAATTGGAGGTTGTCATCTAATACAACCTTTGTCGAGATTCACTCCATGGTATCTATAGTACTGGAAATGTTTTTTGATTTTTCAATTATATCTGCCTAGTTTTGTGGTTGGGCATGATCCATGATTTATACATGTGTTTCTAGTGGAAAGTAATTGAACAAAAAGGACATAGAAAATATCATATCAAAAATACAAAAAGAGAACAAAGCGTATTCAAAAAAATCACTTCTTGATCCGATGGTTTTTTCAGGTGGTGTGATAGGCAGACAAAATGAAGCAGAGCAGTTTATACGGTTTTTACTTGGTTACAAGCAAGGGTTTGTAGTTCCATTGATATCTGTATATGGCAGAAGCGGGGCTGGCAAATCCACCCTCGTAAGATTTGTACTTGAAAACCTTGATGTGGAGTTTTGTTTTGTAAATCTAAGGAAAGCCAAGACCGTTTTTGGATGTGCCAACTTGATCCTCTCCGAGCTTGGCGCATCACCTATTAAAAGTGCTCAAGGAATCAATATGGTAGTACAGCAAATTGGAGATGTACTTGAAAATATACTAGTAACTAAAAAACTAAATTTCTTTATCATTGTACTTGATGAGGCAGATGTCTTGTTCTATGACAAAAGAGGCAAGCCCTCTGATTTTGTATACAAGCTAACTGTTCTTGAGGAAAATCTTCGTACAAAGGGATATCTTTTGTGTGTTGTAATGATATCAAATAGTGCACTATATGATTACGATCTAGATGACAGGGTACGATCAAGAATTGGTTCATCTGAAGTCTTTTTTGAACCGTACAAAAAAGAAGACGTACTCAAAATATTACATGCTAGAGCTAAAGATGCTTTTAAAATAAAAATTGATGATTCTATACTGGAACATTGTGCATATCTTAGTTCATTGGGACACGGTGATGCTAGACGTGCAATAGATCTTTTGCGTGTAGCTGCACAAGTTGCATCTATCAAAGGTGAAAAAATATCTAAAACACATATTGATATGGCACAAGATGAGCTGCAGCAAGATAGAATAGAAAAGGTGATCTCTTCCGCATCTTTTCATTTTAGACTAGTATGTGGGGCACTTGCAAGAGTTACTTTTCTTACCGATTCAGAGTGGCATTCTACTTCAACTATATTCAAACAATATTCCAAAATACTCCCAAAAGACACAAAGATTCTAAGCTACAGGCGCATATCTGAGCTATTATCAGATCTCGAAAATACTGGACTTGTGATATCTCAGACAGGTTCTAGGGGAAGGCATGGATATGGCACACAATACAAGCTTGCAGTATCACCTGAGATGATAGGAAGAAACGTCGATGATAAATGGTGGAAAACAATAGTTGAGGCAAAGATTTCACATCTTGCTTCTTCTTCTGGAACAACATTTCCTGCACCCAACTCAGGAATGTTGAAACATTTGAGAAAAACACTTGAAGAGACTAATAGGATGACATGGGAAAATTATGTTGGACTATAAGAATTGCGAAAAATCTAATCTTATGTAGTGTAGCAATACTGAGGATTATTTTTTAGCATTACACTGACATGAGGGTCCACAAGTGCATTTTCCTGTTAATTCGCAATTACAATCTGGAGATATGCATTTGTCTCCGCCACAACCACATTTCATGGTATCATCATATCTTTTATAGTATTTAATTATTTGACTTGGGTTTCCTCATTTTGCTTAACTTTTTCATTGTATATCTAAATTATCATTGCAGTTAATACGAATAGTTGTGAAAGATTAAAGGTTAAAATTGTAATCTTCTAAGATTGTACCAATGCATTTTAATATTATTTTGGAAGTAATGGTATAGTTTGACCAAGAAAATGATTGCAACATTATTGGTAATTGGGCTTGTTGGCATGCTATTCGTTCATCCTGTATTTGCTCATACTTTTGTAAAAAATTCTGATGCAGATCTCATTGCAAAAATACAAGAATTCAAGGCAGAATCAAAGCTTATTGCAAATAACGTTTCTGATAGTAAAATATCACAATGGCATATTGCAAAAAGCCAAGAATATTGGGGGGTAAATGAGATGAATACTCTTTCTCAACAAAACACAACTTTGGCTACTAGTCTCTCAACAGCGATTAATGACTTGTATTCTTTATCTGGTAACACTAATGTGGATCCAATTGTTGCATCACAAAAATCTGATGCACTGAATCAACTTTTGGACCAGGTTGAATCTACCGAAATTTCAGATTCTGTACGAAATAATGCAACTGTTCAATCTCTTGCAATAATTAATGTCTTAAATCAAGTATTAACCGATTATGGTACTGCTATCGGTTCAAATGTTGATCTCACAAATATGGCAAATATGAATATGAGTAGTATGTCCGGTATGCAGTCTGGTAGCAGTATGTCCGGTATGAATAGCATGTCTGGAATGTCAAGCACTATTGTTAACGCGGCTGCATACCAGAGTGCTCAAGAACTCACAACCACGTCCCAGTCAATGTTCGAAGATTTGAAATCAAATGCTACATCTGGTGCATCTCCTTATCTTGATAAGGTTGGAACTGCATTAGGTAGTTTGCAGCAAGCTATTGGAGCAAAAGAATCTGGAAACGATGTTATGACGATAGTGCATATGCAAATACATCCTAATTTTATATCTGGATTAAATATTCAAGTAGTACCAGAGTTTCCAATGCCTATCTTGCTTGTAATGCTTTCATTTATTTCTGTAATAATTATTACCAAGGCTTTACCAAAGTTGCACCAGTGAAAATTTTTCCTAGTCTTAAGATTAATTTTTGAAAAATTGTATATATAAATTTGTACAAAAAATTACAATGAACAAATACCTGATTAAAAATTTGTTCTAGTTGTAGCTTTTCTTTACTTCTTTAACACTACTTCTAAGATCCATGACACCTTTTGAATAGAAAAAGGCCACAACTACCAACCCTGCTGCGATTGAAGGGCCTGCCACATCTGTATATCCTACTCCTAATGGTATACCCAAAGTGGCACCTGTTTCAGTATTTTCAACAAATCCTGGTTTTAGACTGGTGGTAACTATTCCAAGTGCGTTTGCACGTTGCTCTGCTATTATTATGTCTCCTTGGGAATCAGATGTTGCCCATTGCGTAAATGATGATGGGGATGGTATGTTAAATTCTGTATTCTTGCCAGTTCTAGGATCTATGACTGCAATCTTGTTTAGGGTATGTTGTGCCAACCAAAGATCATGATTTGCATCAAAGACCATGCCAAACGGTAAACCTTGAGGATCTGTGTTATATTTTTTAAAAGTCTTGAGTAAAGGATCAAAGGCTGAAACCCCCTTGCCATCGTGTTCTGACACAAAGACTTGGTTAGTCACAGAATCAAATAATATGTTGGTAGGACTTGCAAGTGTACTGTTGAATGGACTGTATTCTATAATCTTGTAGTTTTGAGCAGGATCTATATCTGCAATCTTTCCTGAACCGCTCTCTGCTACCCATACTTGACCAGTAGACTGGTCTATGGAGATGCCAAGTGGTACAGAGTTATCTGGCAACTTGATTGATTGGAATGTTTTTGTTTTTGTATCTAATTTTAAAACCTCACTCGTACTTGATACCGTTAACCAAATATTGTTTGAATTATCTACAACAATGCCTGATACAGTACCATTGTTTGGAATGTGGTATTTTTGATCTTTTCCAACATCTGGCATGTATTGACCGATAATTTTTGTTATGGGATCAATATACCATATATTATTTTGAAAGTCTATTGCAGTGCCAGTAATTATGTTTGTTCCATTAATTTTATGCTCTGTATATTGTTTAGAGTTTAGATCAAATTCCCAAATTCTTCCACTGTTAATTTCTGTATCTCCAACCCAAATTACATTTCTGATGGGATCATAAATTGGGTATAATGGCAAAGCCTTACTATCTGGCATTTTAAATTCTGTTATGTTGGCTTGTAATTGATTCAAATTTGGTTTTACATATAGATCATTAAAGTTTGTAACAACATTGAGCGCTCCATATGTTGTTGTTATACCTTCTACCTGTGCTTGCCAATGGCCAGGTATTGCTAGCTCTGCAGTATCTACAGAAAATACTCCCTGTGATATTTTCACTGCATCGTTAACTGCAATGGGACCAATTCCTTTGTCTACTTGGGTAAGTGTTATCTTTGTAGAGTTTATGTTTATTGGATTGTTTTTTGAATCTACAAACGATATGCTAATATTATTTTTTCCAGCTAAAAATGGGTCTGCTGTCAATATTATGTTTCCATTGTTTGTAAAACTTGTTTCAGTAAATTTGTTTTGAACTAAACTTGCTAGTGAGGTAAATGCAAAAACATGTGGAATTTGTTGCTGTTGTTGTACCAATTCATTTTGAAATTGAATGGATGGAGTTCCAGAATCTACTAGTATAGCTATTGAGGCAATTAGAACGAGCCCTATTATTGCCTCAATTTTTATGCTCTTGTCAAACTTGGTAAGAATTGATTTTTCTGTTTCATTCTTACCAGTTTTATAATCTTGAGATATTGTAGAGTGTGGAATGTGTGATAAAGTGACTGATCTGAGTGCATTTCTATGAGTGGCATAATGATGGAAAGCACCTATTCCAATCATTGTTGTTGCTAATGAAAGCTTGATGATGAGTATCTCTCCGTATATTGATGCAAGAGTTAGCGAAAGATTGCTCTCAAGTGCATAGAGGAGAAATGGACCTGTGATCATCACTAATCCGAGAAGTGTAATAGTTATGGTAGAAAATTGTGGTATTATTAGTAATAAAATAGATATGCTACTTTTTTCATCTTGTGCTTGTCTTAATTTTGGAGCTACAACGCTTGTCAAGTAAATGACCCCCCCAATCCATAATGATGCCACTACGTTGTGTATGAAATCAAGTATTGGTGGAAGTAATTTTCCGCTTGCTGCACCATGACTTATCAGTGTAGTAGTGGTAAGTATTGCAATTCCTAACGCAAATAGTATGATGATCTGACTTTTTGATAAAATTGTGTTTGATTTTTTTTGTTTAAGATATGAAAATAAAGCCATACCGAACAATGCTAATGACAAAACCATTCTTACAATCCATAAATTTCCAAATGTTGTACCAATTGCTTCTAGTATGCCGGAATTTATCGACAGTGATTCTGATACAATCATTGCTACATCGCCTGCCAAAATAATTATGGAACCAATCAATACAATCTTGGTTGTACTCTTATCGATCCTAGAACGCATTAGTTTTGTTGCATCATTTAGTGCAGAAATTCTAGAAACCGGTCTCCATAACCAGAATGACGAGAAGATAGCTCCTACAACAATAATTTGTCCTACAAGTGAAGGATATCTTGCAATGCTATCTGGAATGGATACAACGTCTGTAAAACTAATGTTTGTTTTTGCATTCAAAAGATTTTGTGGTATTGGCTGTCCTATAGCAAAGACAAAAGCATTTGTAGTTGAATGACCATCTGTGGCATCAAGAACTTTGGTGTAAACTGTGTAAATTCCATTTGGAGTATCGGGTGGAAGAGAAACAGCAGTTTTTGTATGTTCATTGTTTGTAAAGTGCCAGTCATTATTTTGTATGGATTTACCATTTGCGTCCATGACTTTAATCTGACTATAACGCATGTCAATTGGGTCAACAAATTCTATCTCAATTTGTGATGGAACCGTATTTACTGATGATGCTGGTGCAGGACTACTATCTATGACAAATGCATGCTCATAGGATTTGGGAATGCCAGAAATTATTGCTAGGACAAATAATGAAACAAATACTGACAAAATTATTTTGTTTGATGGCTTTGATAACATGTTAATTCTAAAACTCATTATGCTATATCCTACTCTTTGATATGCATTTAAAATTTAATATCATATTGGTACAAATATCAAACAAGAAAAAAGTGACATGCTATTCTATAGTTGTACCATAATGTATATATCCAAATATTATTTACTCACCTTTGAATATTAAAATGAACACTAAAAAAATTATAATTCCAGTCATACTTGCATTGGTTGTAGTTATTATTGCGCCATATGCGCTCCATCCAGCAGAGGCACATATTTTGAAGAACTTTGCACCACATGTTTCAGTAAAAATTGGTTGGGATAGTGAACCACCACTTGTTGGTGATACAAACAAGATTTATGTTTATCTTTACAACGGTACTGATGACACTGCACCACCGATAGCAGGTAACGGCTTAGATAACATGACCATAACCATACAATATGGTGGTCAAACCAAAAAGCTTAGTTTTGATGCAAGCGATGATACACCAGGATTGTATAGTTCTGCTGTAATTCCAACTCAACTTGGAACTTACAATACTATAATCCAAGGAACAATCAATGGTGTTAGCATTCCTGCTACCACTTATCCAATGCAAGAAGTTGAAGCCAAGGACAAGTATAACTTTCCTTGAAAATGGAGATAAGTGGCATGAATAGAAAAATAATAATCCCAGCGATACTTGCATTGGTTGCAGTTATTATTGCGCCATATGCACTCCATCCAGCAGAGGCGCATACTCTAAAAACTTTTGATAAGGTTTCAGTGAAAATTGGTTGGTTACATGAACCGCCATTTGTTGGTGACTTGAACGAAGTTGATGTTTATGTGTATAATGGTACTGATGACACTGCTCCACCGATAGCAGGAACTGCATTAGATAAATTGACAGTTACTGCTCAATATGGTGGTAATACCAAAAATCTCAGTTTTGATGCAAGCGATGATACCCCTGGATTGTATGTTTCAGCTTTGACACCAGCTCAAATTGGAACTTATAACATGATTATTCAAGGTAGCATTAATGGAACTACTATTCCATCTACTACATATGCTATGCAAGATGTTGAAGCCAAGGACAATTATTATTTTCCACCAATGTCTGGCAACATGACTGGAATGAACATGTCTAGCAACATGACTGGAATGAACATGTCTAACAATACAGTGCCAGAATTTGGTCCAATAGCATCATTGGTTCTCGTAATTGCAATAGTTAGTGTTATTGTAGTGACCGGAAAGTCTAGAGGTTTTCTAAACTTCTAGGATATTTATTTTGTTCTTGTACCAAAACATATTTATGAAAAATCACATTTTTTGCTAATGTATGAACACTAGAATTTTAGTAATTTCATTAGTTCTTGCATTGTGTTTAATCGGTGTTTCTAATTTTATGATTCATCCTGCATCTGCACAGGCATCACAA
>JARLFW010000132.1 GCA_031296345.1 Nitrosotalea sp.
CAACGGTATACAATTGCTTTTGATCTGCAGAAAGACTTGGGTTTTTGGACAAACTCTTGTAATAGTTGACACGCAAGTCTCGCAGAGAACCAATAAGCATGGCAGTAAGCCCATTCTTCTTGGTACATACCCAGTGACTTGTTCCTGGAATGGTGTTTTTTTTACATTCGTCATGGGTACAGCGTACTGTCTCATAGGACAAGTTTCTCACTTTGATTATACTTGGATACAGACTGGCAAAGTCCATCACGGAGACATTAAAGTGGATTCCCTCTGTCGGTTCTACAACTAGCCCTCCACGATATTTCTTATCTTTGATTATTGCCTCCGTTGATGCTGCTCCTGATTTTAGATCAAGCTCATCCCTTCTTGGAATCAAAAAGTTGTGTTTTCTGTGTTCATAATAAAACAGACTACGAATCCATTGTGACACCCCCATTCTAGATATGTCGTCAATTGGCATTCTTCCAATCCTTGTAATTACAACAAGTAGATTCATCAAAAGATCATTATTAAAACTGGTAAGCTTTTGCGTTATTCTTGCATCATTAAAACAATAATTTGCCAATTCATAATATGACAAATCTTCCAATTCTCCTTCGTATTCTGTTTTAGACTCTTCGATGAGCCCTTCGCAGATGCTGTTTAATGAAAAATCATTATACTTGTGCGAAAATGCATAGATCTGAAATGAACGATTAGAAAATGCACGGTACAAGTCTATATGTACTCCTTTTTTCAGTGTAGCAGAGTCGCGCATCATTATTAGCGGAATCTCTTTTAATGGAACCCCAAGGCGTTCTGCCCTGTTATACATAAACGGCATATCAAAGTCATCTCCGTTAAATGTCATAACAAACGGATAACTCTCTAAAATTTTGAATGCGTCTTTTAGCATATCTGCTTCCTTGTCTTCTTCATAAAAAGAAACCTTGACCCCTTCTGGAAGTTCATTTGTTCCCATTTGGTGTCCTACTCTTTTTAAAACAAAGACTGCCTTGAAATCGTCACTTGCACAAAATCCAATGGCTGTAATTTTTTTATCTGCAATCTTTGCATCTGGAAGCCTTCCAGTCTCTGATTCTACCTCAATATCAAATGTAATTCGTTTTATGTTAGGTATGGGTTGATTGAGAAGGTTTGCCCATTCGCTTATGTGGTTTTGAAACTCTTTAGAATCAATAATTCCCATGTTTGTCACTTTGTCAAACAACAAACCTTTGAGTGCAAGCTGGACCTCATCGGGTATTGAATAGTTGTATTCCTTGAGTTTGCCATCCTCAACACTATAGTATCTTCCAACAATTAGGGAATTGTCATACAAATAATTCTCATAATATTTTATGTCTGACTCCCATGTCTCCATTGTATTTCGTATGCTCTTGTCAGTCTGGGTTCCTCCAATTGCAAGTGGGTCTGAGACTGTAATTTTTGTAACATTGATCAGTCTGTCTTTTAACAAGTCTTGTCGCTCAACACGTTCTAGCTTTAAAACATCTGTCCGACTGGATAGAAATTTTAATTCTTCAGGATCTAATTTTGAGTAACAATATGGTTTGTGACCAGTGTTGTCATACCAAAGTTTTAGTGTCTGCGATTTTGGCTCGTAAAATTTTAGTACCGCACATTTTTTCATTCCATCATATGATGCCGAGACCAGTAGTGCAGGCGGCATTGTGGTAGTTACTTGTTCTACTGCATTTGACATTACATTATCACTTTGGTGTCAGATTGGTATTTGGTTCGTCAAGTAATACCTTTATCCAATGATTTATTCTACTTTTATCTAAAACTACAACTTCTAATCCTGCTTCATGTAATAATTCATAATCTGTTTCAGGATAGCTTCCAAGACAGACTATTCTTTTGATTCCTATGGTAATTGCCATCTTGCTGCACTCTATACATGTGACAAATGTCGTATACATTGTAGTGTCTTTTGTACCGGCCCCTACTCCTAATATGGCACAGTGCATTATTGCATTGGCTTCAGCATGATTGCACAAACACCTGTCTAGTCCCTCTCCTGAAGCAATTTTTCCCTCCATTCGAAGTTGACATCTCTTGCAGCCGCCCTCAAAACAGTTCTTGACGCCAGGGGGTGTTCCATTATATCCCGTAGCAATCTGCCTATTTCCCCGTACAATGACTGCGCCCACCTGTCTTGTAATACAGTTAGAACGTAATTTTGCAAGCTCTGCCTGAAGCATGAAATATTCATCCCATGTGGGACGATCAAATGTCTTATTCACAGTCAAACTGTATCGTGCTTCAATATAAGATTACAAATTTGTGAAAACAAAAGTATGCAAAGCTTAGCTCTTAATTTTAAACAAGCTTTTTACCCGAGATTGCCAAATGTGGATATAATTGAGTGACAACTTTGTAGAACATAGGTATATCAAAAAATCAAGTATTGAACATAGAGATTATCAGGATAATTTAGCAAAGCAGGCAATCTCTGAAAATTGTTTGATTGTCTTACCTACTGGATTGGGAAAAACAACGGTTGCATTACACGTGATTGCTGAATTTTTGTCAAGAGGAAAAGGTGGAGTATTGTTTTTGGCACCAACACGAGTGTTGGCACATCAGCATTATGAGTTTTTAAAAAATAATTTGTTAATTGATGATGTTGCACTAGTTACAGGTGAAGACCTTCTTGCTAAAAGAAAAAAACTCTGGATCAATAGTGTCATCTGTGCAACACCTGAGATTGTAAAAAATGATTTGGACAGACAGATTGTATCACCGGAACAATTCTCGTTGGTAATATTCGATGAAGCACATCGAACTGTGGGAGATTATGCGTATTCTGGAATTGCGGAAAGATTTGCAAACACAAATGTCAGAATTATAGGTATGACTGCAACACTGCCTAGTGAAAAACAAAAAGCAGAAGAGATGATAAAGATATTAAAAATTGCAAGCATTGCACAAAGAAACGAAGAGAGCCCTGATGTAAGCCCATATGTCCAGCAGACGGACACACAATGGATTGTAGTAGATCTTCCGCCTGAGATGAAAGAGATTCAAACCTTGATAAAAGCTACAATAGACTCAAGATATTCTGAATTAAAAAAATTGGGCTTGAATCTTTCTGGAAATAGGTCCATGTCAGAGTTATTACGTGTTCGAGAATTTGTCATACGACAAAATCGCCGAGCTGCCAAGCCACTCTTTACTGCAATACGATTAATCCATGCGCTAAATGTCTTTGAATCCCATGGCATCACATCATTTCTTAGATTCTGTGAAAGGACGCAAGAAAAGAAAGGTGTTGGCATCAGAGATTTGTTTGAAAATGATATGAATTTTGGAAAAGCAGTACGTCTTGCAAAAGAAGCACAGGCAAAAGGAATTGAGCACTCTAAGATGGAGAAACTAAAAGAAGTGTTACTAGGAATTCCTGGCAAGGCACTTGTATTTACTAGCTATAGAGATTCTGTAGATGTAATACATCAAAAATTAAATGAAATGGGAATCTCTGCTGGATTTTTAATTGGTAAAGCAGGAGAGACTGGCCTTAAACAAAAAAAACAGATTGAAACAATACAGAAATTTCGAGACGGCGAATACAAAGTATTGATTGCAACCAGAGTGGGAGAAGAAGGTCTTGATATTTCTGAAGTCAATCTTGTAGTATTTTTTGACAATGTCCCAAGCTCGATTCGTTATGTTCAGAGAAAAGGCCGTACCGGAAGAAAAGATTATGGTAAACTAATAGTATTGATTGCAAAAGATACTACGGATGAGACCTATTACTGGATAGGAAAACGTAAAGTAACAGCTGCCAAAGGCATGGGCGAGAAGATGACTAAATTCCTCGAGCAACAAGAATCATCAAAGTCAAAGGCAGGACTGGACTCTTTCTTCTAACATGTTGACAGTTACATGAATACAACATTAAATCACAGTTAAATATCATCTAAATCCCAAGAGTTTTTAGTTGAAAATTAAAAATAATGCAATAATTCTGTTATCTTTAATTGCGGTATCTTCAATTTTTCTTCCAGCTTACGCAGATCCTTCTATAATTACTGCAGTGTCAAACAAGGATGTGTATCAACAAGGGGACAAGGTGATAATCAGTGGTTCTGTTCCACAGATAGTAGACGGCAACCCAGTTACTATAATCATACGAAATCCCATGGGAAATGTGTATGATGTTGGTCAAGTTGGCTTGCTAAACAATCTTTTTGTTCATGATTTTGTAATAAGTGACAACTCCATTGGTGGAGATTATACAGTAAATGTAAAGTATGACGCACAGGCAGTACAGTTTCATTTTACTGTGGTATCTAGTACATTGACTGTAATTCCGGTAATTGACAGCGAAATAAAAATTAGAACAAATGGTACGAATCCGGTAAGTTATGGAGATGTTGCCGTATTGCCTACAGATAACAAAATTACTGTTGTAATGGATACATCAAACATCAAGACAGGTACAGTAGATCAACAATATCAAATTCCAAAGAAGATAGTAGATACACCAGGTGGCGAGATTGTACTAATGACTGATGGAAATAGAATTTTATGTGCTCAAAGTGAAACTGACACTATACGAATACTTGATTGTCCCATACCTGCAGGCTCTAAAGAACTTGAATTGTCTGGCACATTTGTAATTCCAGAATTTGGCCCACTGGCAGGACTGGCCATTTCTATCTCTATAATGATAGTAGTAGTGTTATCTAGAACTTACAAAATTTCCTTTTAGTTTTGCAAGCTTTGACCTATAGTTATGTTCCTTATGGCGTCCTTTAGATGCTGAATTTTTACATAATA
>JARLFW010000133.1 GCA_031296345.1 Nitrosotalea sp.
CTGTTTTCTCTTTTATTGTCATTCCAGTGAGCTTGTTTACAAAAGTATAGTCAAGTGCCTTTTTGGCAGCATTATCTCCTTGTTCAGCATTTTCTCTTAGATAATTCAAGAATTTTGTTCTTAATTGTACAAAGAATTCATTGTCAAATCCCTTGAGTATTGCATCATAAATTCCAGGGATAGTCTTTGGTGAAATCGTAGACAAATCAACATAAGAACATTCAGCATTGTATCTTCCTTTAAGACTCTTAACATGTAAAGCCAAATGAGTCTTGCCGGAACCTACATCTTGAACAACAGTAATTACTCGAAAATCTCCATTTTCAGCAGATCTGCCTTCTACTTTTCTATTTAGTTCCCTTATACATTCAAGCACCGCAGCTTTTGCTTCTTTATGTCTTCTACCTCCAAGTATTTTTGCATCTTTTTCTGTAGGGGTTGGACTACTGGGGTATGGATTTTGTTGTAAATGATAAGGATACATTAGATATTCCTCACATAGCCATGAACAAGTCCGCGCATTACAATTCCTTCTTGACCGCCAGAAGAAATTTCATATCTATCCCTATGATTTTCAATCAAAGTTGATGCCATTTGATAGAATTTGTCCTTGGAGAGATTCTGAGTTTCACAGACTTTCTCTCTGATTTTAGTAAATGGAACCCAACCTATGGAAGTAGAAGATTCATTCAATGAACTGTTAAACATGCCCTCAAAATCATCATGTTTAGAGACACTTTCGTGTGTTGAGCATTTTTCCAATTCTTCTTCTAGAGTTTCTGCATGTGCTTTTACTTTTGCAAGAGACTGACTTACACCTACTAACATGTTAAGCATTAATTTGAATTTAGGATCATTTTGTGTTATATGTTGAATGTAATTATCTCTAGTCCAGATAAAAAATGCCACACCCTTTTTTTCAATAAAGATTTGCTCTTTTCCCTGTAATTCTTCAAGCATATTTTCACAGTCTTTTCCGAATGTCTTTTTCAGGTCGGTTTTTTTTATTCCATCAATCCCTGAAGATTCAATTTTTTCTAGTATCTCCCCTATCATAGACAGAACTCTACATAATTTTATTTAATGTCCAATGTGATACAGGGTAACAATTTGGTGAAGATTTGTTACCTCATACATCAAGACAAACGCCATCACATACAAAAATCATTTCCAAAGCAAAGATCGGTCATAATATAAGGCATAATGAGATAGAACTCGTTGCAGAATGATGATTAGGTATGCTGATTTATGATGAATTATACCTGGGGTATCTGACTGCTTTAGAAATATGAGATAGGTGAAGTCGACAAAGATTAAATCTCAAAGATGTAATAAAGTACATATTGAAATCGTCAAATGACCCATGGAAGGATAAACTTACTTCTGAGCAATATGACATATGCAGAAGAAAAGGAACAGAACCGCCTTTCACAGGGATATACCACGACTGTAAAGAAAAAGGCATGTACAAGTGCCTATGCTGTGGAATTGATCTGTTTAGCTCTGAAACAAAATTCGATTCAGGAACAGGATGGCCAAGCTTTTGGGAATCTATTTCAGATAATGTAAGAATTGAAAAAGATACCAACCATGGAATGTTGAGAGTCGAAGTATTGTGCAAGAATTGTGGTGCACATCTTGGTCATGTCTTTGATGATGGTCCAAATCCTACCGGTTTACGATATTGTATAAATTCTGCTTCTCTAAGACTCGAAAAATAAATCAGGTAATAGTAAAGTTACCTTGTTATTAATAGTACCGTATGGTACCGTAATACATGTTAGATTGCGAGTTTTGTCCAAGGCAGTTTTTTGAAACTGCAAATGGTTTAGTAGCAAAGACTTTCCATGAAAGTCTTCATGATCCAGATTTAGTAAACAACTAAACCTGGAAATCCTTTTTTGAACCATACAAAATCAACCCTAACTTTTTTATCGGTTGTTATTACTCTAATTGGAAGTGACTAAATCAAAACGAGTAGAATCAAAATCCAGAGCTAAAGATCCTACACATGATGTTGTCAAGAAAATGTCTTCAATCTCAGATGCTACAAAAACTTTAGCCGCCGAAGTAAAGACAATGTCAAAAATATTTGTAGAGAATCAGAAGATATTGATTTCTTTAAAGGATATGATATCGTCAGTAAATTCATCACTTGATCATATTCAGAAAAATTCAAGACAAATAAACATAATAGAAGAAGACACACAACGTCTGTTTTCTGGGATGAGTCAAGTCAAGGCACATTCCAACATAATAGATAAGATCAACAATCAAATAAATAGACTTCAGGATCATGTAGAAAAAATTCGAGATAAACAAGAATCCATGCCAGACACCAATAAGATAATGCAAAGTGTTGCCGACAGCATGGATTCTATTAGAAATAATACCAAAATGATAATGCATGTATCAGAAAAAACTGAGAAAATACGCGAGGATATTAAAAACGTAGCAAATCGTGCAGAATCACTTTCCAATATACATCAAGAAATTGAAGAGGTAAGACAGAATACAAAAGAGATCTCCTCAAAAACTGAAAAAATGTCAGGACTGGAGGATAGCATATCGAACCTAAAAGGTGAAATAAGCACTATCATTGCAAAAACAGATTCAATTTCAAGTTTGAATGCTCAGATGAGAAATATTGGTACAGAGATTGATTCATTGATAAAGAAATCAGATTCGCTATCTGGACTGAGTGGTGATATTAGGAACATAAATTCTGAATTTACTAACTTTAAAGAAAATATTCTTGGCAAGAGTAAGGACCTAGATGGAAAGATATCAGATTTTGCAGAATTGTTAAACAGGAATTCATCATCCATCTCCGAGTTTAATAAGAAAACTTATGAGATTTCACAACAGCTGCAAGATATTCGTCATGTGACTCACAAGACATCTCAGAATA
>JARLFW010000134.1 GCA_031296345.1 Nitrosotalea sp.
AGTTTTGGCAACACTATTAAAAATGATAAATATAGATTAATTTTTGAGACTCAGATGGGCTCTAAATGGATGCAATTTATCGTATTATATGTAACAAATATCTTAGAATCACTTCGCATCCATATTGAATCCAAAACGTTGCATGACAATGTTGTAATTTTTAGTTTTAGTAAAAAAATCACCATTTGATAAGGAATTTTACATCTGTTGTTGTGATATGCTGTTTCTCTGTGGTCATTATGTCCTTTTTAAAAGTGCGTTTAGTGTATTTGAACAACCACGCTTAATAAATAACTCATCATTAGTATTAATTGGGAAATTCTTATTTTCTGTTTGTTCATAATGTAGAAATGATATCTTAAATCAAAATATTTCCTTACGATGTTATGGTCAAGAACACAACACGTGATACTGCCTCATTCTATAATGCAGTACTACATTCCTTGGCAGATGAGCAAATAATGAATATAATAAATTGCACACGTGATACTGCAAAATCAATGAATGACATAATAACTGAAACTCAAATTTCACGTACCACTGTCCATAGAAAAATTAATTCTATGATGAAAAATGGGTTATTAGTTGTTGAAAAATTCATGATAGCCTCAGATGGAAAGAAAAGTAAGCTATTTCGTAGCAAGCTATCTGGCATAAAAATAAAATATGAAGATAATAACATGTTTGTTATAATAGAGGAAAATCCGAAAGTATCTCCTATCGCAAGCATACGGAATCATATTGAAAATGTCACGGCATTGGATAAATCGGCAGATGATCCTGATTATTTACTTGTAAAATAAGATATTTTTCACACACTGATTTGAACATAGGTTGAAAGTTTATCCTGAATTTCTAAACAATTTCTTAATATTGACAGAATTATTTCAAAGATATAATGAAAGCACTAGTGTATGAAGAATACGCTCCTGATGATAATTACTCCAAGATATTAAAAATTAAAGAAATTCCAGATCCTAAACCAAAATCAAACGAGGTAGTATTCAAAGTTGTAATGGCTGGACTAAATCATGATGATATCTGGGGAATGCGAGGAAAACCAATTCAAATTCCAATGCCGCATATTTCGGGAACTGATGCAGCAGGAGAAGTAGTTGCAATAGGTGATGATATTACTACAATAAAAATTGGAGACAGAGTAGTCTCACATGGAAATCTTTCATGCAGAGTTTGTATTGCATGTACAGAGGGCCGTGAATATGACTGTCGTAGTAGAAAAATCTGGGGATTTCAAACCGGACCACTGTGGGGAGGTTTTTGTGAATATGCTCATCTTCCAGAGGTAAACGTTGTGAAAATTCCTGATACTGCTAGTTATGAAGATGCGGCAGCTGCATCAATGACAATGACTACTTCGTGGCACATGTTAGTTGGCCGCGCAAAGATAAGGCCGGGGCAGACTGTTTTGATAATGGGGGGAGGTTCGGGAATGGGGACATTTGGTATCCAAATAGCCAAACTATATGGTTGTGATGTGATTACAACTGCAAGTCCGAGCAAATTGGAAGACTGTTTAAAACTTGGCGCGGACTTTGCTGTAGATCATAGACAAGACGATTGGTACAAACAAGTCTATATGATATCAAAAGATATTGCAAAAAAGAAGCAGACAGGTCCTGGAATAGATGTAATTTTTGAACATATTGGCGGGTCGCATTGGAACAAGGAACTTACTTTGCTAAAATACGGCTCAACTCTGGTCACAACTGGTGCAACTACTGGATATGACGTACATACCGATCTGAGACATATATTTTTCAAAGGTGTTAGCATCTTGGGCTCTACTCAAGGTACTCGTGCTGAACTTGAATCTGGGATTTTTTGGATGTCTAAAGGTAAATTGAGATCAATTGTAGACTCGGTCTATACGTTTGAAAATGCTGTAGATGCACATTGTAAGATGCTTAAAGGGGATTTATTTGGAAAAATCTTGATGAAACCTAGCTAATTTCTCCACATTTTTTCACCATTGTAAATTTCTAGGCTATTTGATTCAAGTATATCTATGAAGTCCAAATTAATAGCATGTTTCATGATTTTCCTTGTTCTAAGTATTGCATCTCTGCCTTTAACCCATACGGTATATGGGCAAACTGCACCAAATGCTATGAAATTATCTACAAAAGGTTCTATTGCTGAAAGCAGTAATTTTCATGGTGCAATACTGTGGACTGCCATTAATGGTAATACTGGTATGATGATTATACAATCTCCTGCAGGAAGAGGACTTGCACATGTTTCCATATCTCCCAGCACTAATTGTTCTTCTCCTACTGCAACATGTCTTATGTCTACAGTAACAGACGCTGGACAAATTGCCGTCTTTAAAGTGGGAGATACTGCAAGACTTTCAATAGATGTTAACTAAAAGCAAGAAACTGTGTCTATACTAACTGGCACCTTGGCTGGATTTGATGTTACTGTTAATCTCTCTAAAACATGGAGTAAAAATGTGACGCCTGTAACCTCAGTAATACCTATAGCTCCAATAACAACTCCTGCAAACTCTACAGCAACTAATCCTGTAAATGCTACTAGTTCAAACTCCACGGTAACTCAAAAAACTAGTGCAAAGCATCTTTCGGCAGATCTTTCAGAATCTTTCCAGATGACACAACATTAATTTTTAAAATATTTATTGCCGCTCATCATTTTTGACTACTAGTGACATCCATGGACGCAAGATGACACATATGTGATTTAAAATATCTC
>JARLFW010000135.1 GCA_031296345.1 Nitrosotalea sp.
AATTATGTTTTGTAATATATCATCAAGGTTGCTAGGATCTAAAACAAGGACTTGTGTTTTTCCGCCAAGCAATTCTACTGCTCTGTTAATTTCTCTAGTATAGGGAGAACATACTTCACATATTCCCTGTGCTATGATAAGTTCTGGATTTACTTTCTTGAGTACTTGTTCATCTAAAATGTAGATGTCTTTTCCTGTGTGTACTAGTTCTATTACTTTATCATCAATCTCTTGACTAGACATTTTTTCTGGATCAAATGAGGCATGAATTACCCTGGGCTTTGTTTTGGCGTCTATTGGATAATTGCATTCATGGGTAACAGCAAGAACTTGATCTCCTACTCCCAGTTCGTATAATATTTCAGTTGCACTTGGAAGAAAAGAGACAATTCTAGTTTGCATTGTTCTATGAATATAGCAAATATTGTTTAAACCTATTTTAGGTTCAATTTTGGTCTCATCTACAAGTAATTTTGCTATAAACTCCAAGAGAAACATGATCTTCGTAAATGAATTGTTAATTTGATAGATATTTTACTGAATGATAGTTCAGTTAGATATTATAATTTTGTTCGTAAATTTCGTAGGATTGGGTGATAATCCATTTATTTTGTTTGTATCTATTGTAATTATGAAGATAAAAATTTCATGTGTAAACATGTGTATCGGTTCTTTATCTTACCGTTTGATAGAACAGTAAGATGTACACCATGTCCCGACAAGTGTACAGTTCCTATATTTGAGTCCTCAAAACTTAAGAATGGCCCAAGCCTCGATTTGATTGATGACTGCTTTTACAGTTATTGGAGGTCCATCTTCAGAACAGCTAGCAAAAAGAATAGCTTCTAAATTAAAATCAAAATTTGTAGGATGTGAATTACGAGTATTTCCAGATGGAGAAAGCAAGATTACCCTTAAGGATAAGCCAAAGGGAAAAACAATAGTGGTACAGTCAATTTATCCCCCAGTTGATTCCAATCTAATTCGTAGTTTAGCTATTGTCTCACAAGCACGATCTTGCTCTTCTCAAGTTTATGCAGTAATTCCTTACATGGGATATGCAAGACAGGATAGACAATTTCTTCCTGGTGAGATAATCACAATGGAACTTGTTGCAAAAATGTTCAAGGCAGCTGGTGCAACCAAGATAATTGTTGTAGATATCCATAGTATTACTGCATTAAAGCAGTTACAAATTCCTGCAAAAAATGTAAGTGCAGTAGAAGAATTAGTAAAGTATTTCAAAAAACTATCTCTGAACAATCCTCTTGTTGTCTCACCAGATAAAGGAGGAATTGAAAGGGCAAGAAATTTTGCAAATCTTCTAGGTGTTGATTTTATTGCTCTAGAAAAACATAGAGATAGAAAAACTGGCAAAGTAGAGATCAAAACAAAAAAACATGATGGAGTGAAAGGACGAGATATGATAATAGTTGATGATATGATAAGTACTGGTGGCAGTATTGCTAAAGCTGCAGAATTTTTAAAGAAACAAAAAAGTGGCAAAATCTATGCTTGTTGTACACATGCTTTACTTATTGGAGATGCAGAAAAAAAGATCATAAAAGCTGGAGTAACAAAAATAATCAGTACCAATACAATACCAGGTAAGACATCTATTGTGGATGTCTCATCAATAATTGTAAAGGCCCTAGTCTGAATGTTGCAAAGCTTCTTTGTATTACCAGGTCAATATGAAGACCTTGCAAGGGATGAAGTTATTTCAATATCAAAAAGCTATGATCCTAAAACAAAATCAAGATCAGAATCAAGGCTGGTCATACTAAAATCCAAAGTGCCATGGAAAAAAGTAACAAGCAGGACAACATTTGTCAGAAATTCTGGAAATATCATAGATACCTTTGATGACATATCAAAGATTGATCCGCCCATACCAAAACCTCTATCGTTTGTTTGTAGAACAATAAATTTGTCATCAAGAAAGCTTAGTCCATCTTTATTAGAGAAACAGGTAGGACAAGTGCTTAAAAACAGATGGGGCTCAAAGGTATCGCTATCAAATCCTCATCTTACTGTGTATCTCATCATTACAGATTCAGAGCAGTATCTTGGCTGTGCAGACGTAAAAATCGAGCCAAAACTACCAATAAAGGTAATCAAGCATCCTCATGAATTAGACTTGAAGCTTAGTAGATGCATTGTAAATCTTTCACAGCTAAAAGAAGGAAAGACACTTTGTGATCCTTTTTGCGGTACTGGAACAATTTTGCTGCAAGCAGAATCAATGGGAATGAAATCCATTGGAATTGATTTTGATCCATTAATGTGTAGTATCACTAGAAAAAATCTTGCTGCAAATCAATTCAAGTCAAAGGTGATAAATTCTGACTATAATGAAATACAAAACATCAAGGGTACAATAGATGCCATAGTAACTGATCTTCCTTATGGAATTGCATCGAGATCATCTGTTTCTCCAAAGAGACTAATCACGGATTTTGTTTCCATAATACCAAAGAGAAAAAAGCTTGTAATAGTATACAAAAAAGGTCTAGATGTGGAAGAGATGAGCAAAGCAAAGAAATACGAGATCTATAGGCATAAGAGTCTGACGAGGGTTATTGCTGTAAGATGAAACTAGTATTTTTGGGAACATCGGCTGCACAGCCAACTGCTGAACGTGGTATGACTTGCATTTGTCTTGTATTAGACAGAGAGATTTTGATGTTTGATGCAGGAGAGGGTGCACAAATTGCATTTCAAAAATCAAAGCTTGGTTGGAATAAAAAGATCAAGATCTTTGTAACTCATTTACATGGAGATCATTGTGTTGGAATTTTGGGTCTCTTGCAGACAATGTCATTACAAAA
>JARLFW010000136.1 GCA_031296345.1 Nitrosotalea sp.
GTCTTCCAACGTTTCTTGCTGCGTTGAGACAAGTTTCTGACTAATTTACTTCCTAGTGCATCAAATATTTTTGAGAGATCCCAACCCATTTCAGTATAGTTGTATGTTCTGTATGGACTGAATACTCTAACACTTACTTGGTAATGCGGTCTATTACTATCTGGGTTGTGTACTGTCTTAATTGATGCCTTGGCCTGTTCAACTTCTGGATATACTTTGGTAAGATTTCTAATGATTTTATCAAACTTTGTCTTGACAATTTCTGCACTGCTATAATCTTCAGGAAGTCCGACAATGAATAGTGGAACATCACTTGGTACTTTTGATTCAAGCAAGTTGATGATATCTTTGTAAGTGATAATTCCATGGACGTGGTCCCATAAAGTAAGCAAACAACATGACGAGTCATTCTTTAGCATTGCTTCTATCACTGAACTGAGCGGTGCATTGGTGTTAAGATTTGGAATACGGGTGCTACCTAGATTTGATATGTCTTCTTGGTATTTCTTGTGTAGATTTAATCCTCTTAATCCCATTCCCAATCTTTCTGTAGGTTTTATCACTTGCAACAAGTGCATTGATGTCAACACTTGTGAAACTTTACCGCCTTTGATGACTGGAAGATGGTCGATTCTTTTTGTTATCATTAATCTTCTTGCAGTTGCAAGGGAATCAGTACTGGTTACAGTAATTGGGTCAGCAGTTAGTATGTTGTTAGCTGTAATCCATTTTAAATTCTGTTTGTGTAATAGTTCTACAATGTCTTTTCCATTGACTACTCCAACTATCTCATTTCCTTCTACAATTGGAACTGAACGCATTCTATAATGAGACAAAATTGCAGCTGCCTTTTCCACAGTGTCATTTCTAGTCAATGGCTGGATCTTTCGTAATAATGGCTTTATCTTTGTATTTTCAACATCTTTGACGCCCAAAAGCTCACGTGCGCTTATTGTGAGAACGTCCTTGCCGTCCATGCAAAATACCTCATAAGAATCAGAATTTACCAAAACTCCGACTGTTTTAGATATGGAATAAGAAGTGTCTATAGTGGTTGCTTTCTTTAGCATCTTGTCTACCTTAAGATCGCGAACTTCTTTCAAATGTGCATAGATGACTTGTGGTGAACTCATTTCTCTTTTTGCTCCTTATTTCCTCCATAATAATCTAGGGCTATAAAAGTAAACCAGTTGGTTTTTGTTCCCGATAATCAAAGGTGATAATAAATCACACGTATCTAAAGTGATTATATGATCAAGACAAAAATTTCCAAAATTCTAGTGCCACTAGATGGATCCAAGACCTCGTTTAAGGGACTAGATACTGCAATCTTTCTTGCAAGACAATGTGGTGCAATAATAACAGGCCTTCATGTAGTTTCAATTTATCCTCAACATCTGGGTGATCTTGTAACTCCTTTAAAAGCAAAACTTATTCAAGATGCTAAAAAATTTATGGAACAAGCCAAAGTAAGATCTGCACAAAATGGCATTGTATTTCATCATAAAATTATCTATGGTGATATTACATCTGACATGCTTGATTTTATAAAACAAAACAAATTTGATCTTGTCGTAATTGGGTCTAGGGGAATGGGAGGAATAAAAGAAGCATTCTTGGGAAGTGTCTCAAATGCCATTGTACACAAATCTCATGTACCAGTTCTTGTTGTAAAGTAACTAATGATTTCTATAATTGGCGCAGGTCGTGTAGGATCTGCAATCGCATTTTTAGTTGGACAATCTGGACTAGATGACTTGGTAATTGTCAATAGATCAAAGAACAAGGCTCTTGGTGAAGCCTTGGATATTAGTAATGCACTACCTGAAAAATCTCTCATCTCTGTTTTGGGAACTGATGATTTTTCCAAGATAAAAAATTCAGATGTAGTAATAATTACAGTAAGTGGAGGAATAATCAAAGAAGATAGGGCAGAACTTTTGCCATTTAATGTCCCAATTGTATCCGAAATATGTAAAAATCTTACAAAGTACGCAGACGAGGCAAAGGTGATAGTTGTAACTAATCCTATAGATCTAATGGCATATCAAATACTAGAACAAACCAAGTTTCCAAGAGAGCGAGTTATTGGAATGGGCTCTAGCTTGGATTCAAGTAGATTTCGATATCTTCTTGCAAAGGAACTGGGTGTAAAACAAGGACAAATAGATGGATTGGTAATTGGCGAACACGGTTCTACGATGGTTCCACTCTTTTCAAATGCAAAATCACAAGGTCAGAAAATAAATATTTCAGAGAAAAAAACTGATGAGATTACATATGAATTAAGAAATTATTGGAAATATCTTGTTGCGTACAAAGAGGCATCAGTATTTGGGGCTGCAAAAAATACGTATGATATAGCAAAATCAATAATCGAAGAGAAAGACCTTCTTGGTTCTGCATCAGTGTATCTAGACGGCGAGTATGGATTTAGTGAATTTTCTATGGGAGTTCCAGTTGTTTTTGGGAAAAATGGAGTAAAAGAAATATTGCAATTGTCTCTTGATGACAAAGAAACCGGACTCTTGAAGTTATCAGCTAAAAAAATATCTGATGATGTTACCAAGTTATCTGCATTTATAAAATAAATTCAAGACTATTTTATCTTGAAATATTTTTGTAATTGTATATAGAAAAAGAAATTATTGAACGGGAATATCTTTGCTTTTAGGCTTTGGTGTGGGATTTATTTTTGGAATTTCTACTGATAAAATTCCATTGTTTAGTTTTGCCTTGGCCTTTGCAGAATCTACTTTTTCAGGTAGAGGCAAACTTCTGTGATAAGAAAATGCCCTTCGCTCCTTTCTGACATAGTTCTTTTTCTTCTCTTCTGTCTCTTCTTTATGTTCTGCAGATATTTCCACGTTGTTGTCTGATACATTGAGTTTGACGTCTTCTTTAGTGACTCCTGGCAATTCCGCATTTATGACATAATGATCTCCCTCATCTAGCACGTCACATGATACTGACGAAACATGCATTGCTGGAAAATTCATAGGCGGAAATGATGTCATGGTTCTTTCAAAGTCTCTTCGAAAGTTGTCAAACACCCTGTCCAAGTCTCCCCACCCTTGTCTCCACAAAGGTACGATTGGTTGGTTGGGAGTATCTACTTTCTTGGGCTTGTCCATGGCATGAGATATGCAGATTTACTTAACAGGTTTTCGGTGATTTCCAAATCTGATTTTGTCATTATACAGGTGTATATCATAAATGAAATTTTGGAATTAACTTAAGTATGGTGTTTTTAGATGTTATTTATTGGCAGAATCTGTAATTAAAAAAATACTCGTACCAATAGATGGCTCAAAATACTCAAGAAAAGCACTAGCACATGCCATAGATATTGCCAAGAAATTCAAGTCCAAATTATACCTGGTCACTGCTGTAGATACATCTGATTTTCCTCCTGGAATGCTACTTGCATTATTAAAAAAAGACACGCGATTGGAAAAATCAATAGGAGAGTTTGTTGTGGCTGCAAAATCTATTGCAAGAAAAGAACTTCTTGCAGATGTGGCCATATGCAAATCAAAAGGTGCCTTGAATGCATACTATGATGTGGTAGCAGGAAGGCCAGTTGAATCCATCTTGAAATTTGAACGTGGTGTGCATCCTGATCTTATTATAATAGGAAGTAAGGGATTGCATGGTGTAGGCCAGGTAAAGGCACTTGGAAGTGTGAGTAGAAAAGTTTCTGAACTTGCAAAATGCCCGGTAATGATAATTCATTAGAATTTACAATTTCTGTTTTCTTTATTTTTGATTTTCATCTATGATAATCTGGAATTTGTTAAATAATCTAATGTTGTTATAGTGATGACATGAGATCATGGAATGACTATGGCTGATACCGCCAAAAATATCATTTTCCTCTGAAGAAGGCACCATGAAAAAGAAATCACTACCCTTGTCACACGTATATCGCCTGCTTGAA
>JARLFW010000137.1 GCA_031296345.1 Nitrosotalea sp.
GACAAGCTAGATACAATTTTCAATCTTCAAAAAAATCTAGAGAAAATGATGAATCTTGAACGTTATCCAAAAAACACTCAAGGAAAGATTTCAGCACTTTGCACAGCAATAATTCATGAGGCAGTTGAGCTTCAGAGAAATACAGATTGGAAGTGGTGGAAAAAACCCACACCTTTTGATGAAGCAGCAGCTCGTGAAGAATTAATAGACATTTGGCATTTTGTAGTCCAGGCATCACTTGAACTTAACATGACTCCAGATGATATTCTAAAAGAATATCAAAAAAAGAATCAGATTAACAGGCAGAGGCAAATAGACGGTTACTGAATTTTCTTGAAAGTATCAACTATACCTTCTAGTCTTGAGATATTTGTTTCACCTATTTTGTTTATGATTTTTACTTGTCTTTGAAATTTTGATACTTCTTTTTTTGTAATTGTTAGTAATGGATGCGGACTAGATGAACCAATAATTTTGTGATTCTCATCAATTCCATTTTTGTACAAACAAAGAAGAGAATCTCCCGGTTTGTGTCCTATTGTATCTTTTCCACAAAGTATTATGATGTTAATTTTTTCATTTGATATTACAGATCTTATAAGAGAATCAATTCCCTTATTTTCAGAAAGTAGTCTACCAGCTATTGCAATCTCTTTGATAATATCTGAATGTGTAATATCTTTTAGAAGACTAATACTTGATAGAGTACAAATTGTAATGTTTGATGAAGGATCTCCAAAGAACACTTCCTCCTCTATTGGAAGAAGGATTCTACATAATTCTCCTGCAATATCCTCAATTAGATTCATTTTTTGGTTAACTTGTGTAATACTTTGGAAATATGATGCAGATCATTTTCGGTAACCAAAGGATTCACTGGTAGACTTAGGACAGAGTTAGCAGCCCAATCAGTGAGAGGAAGTTTAATATCTTTTTTGTAGAATGGAGTCTTGTGTACTGGAATGGGATAGTATGCAGTTGCTCCTATACCTTGCAAGTTTAGTTGTTTCATTATTTTATTTCGATTTGTAGTAGCAATTGTGTAAAGATACCAATTTACATTAACACCGTCTCTTTCTTCGGGTAAGATAACATTCAGATCAGACAGGAGTTCATTGAGTATTGTTGCATTCTTTTTTCTCTTTTCTAAGAATTTTGGAAGTTTTTTCATCTGGACTTTAGCTATTGCAGCACAAATTTCTGGAAGTCTTAGATTTAGCCCAAATATTCTGGTATCATATCCATGAAGCATTCCATGATTTCTAATCTTGCGTAGTTTTTCAAAGAGATTTTTATCATCTGTAACTATAGCTCCCCCTTCTCCAGAGGTCATAACCTTAGCAGCATACATGCTAAAGCAGCCCATTTTTGAAAATGTTCCAGATTGTTTTTTCTTGTATGTTGTTCCTAATGATTGACATGCATCTTCTACTATCTCAAGATTATTTTTATCTGCAATTTCAGAAATTTCATTCATGTATGAAAAATTTCCATATAGATGAACAGGCATTATTACTTTGGATTTTTTTGTAATTTTCTTTTTAAGATCACTTGGATCCATGGTATAATTTTCTGGACGAATATCAACAAATACGGGCTTTGCTCCAACGGATAGAATCGAGTTGGCAGTTGCTACAAATGTAAACGATGGTATCAGAATTTCATCTCCTTGTTTTATGTCAAGGGCATAAAGTGAAGCTTGTAGTGCGGCTGTTCCTGAATTTACTGCTATTGCATATTTTGATTTTACATAAGAAGCTAAAAGTTGCTCAAATTCTTGTACTCTCTTTCCACCAGCATATGCAGAAGATGTGAGAGATTTCTCTGTTAATACAGAACGTACTTCATTTATTTCGTCTTTTTCGATAATTGGTACATTTATTGGAATTTTCAATAATACAGTAGAAAATTTTACACCATAATTAAACTTCCTAAATTAAAACCAATTCTTATATTTTAGAGACATACACCGAGATCAAATGAAAGTACATCTGCAAGAAAATGATCCTAGTTACAAGATATTTTTGTATGTTTTCTATGTTAGTGCGTTCATAATGTGTTCTATCACCATATTTGGATTCTATGCTATGATTCAGGAATGGTCTTTCAAGGGCACATATGTAATGGGAGAAGTACTTGTCAAGACAGAATTTCCTACCTCTCACTTTGCTAAATTAATAACATGGTTATTTTTCTCAGCAATTGTTAGTTGGTATTGTGTTTCACGAATCGGTTGGAAAAAAACAGTCACTGTTTCAAAATGGAAGATTACAATGGTACAACTGATGCTCTTAGGATTAGCAGTAATTACACTCTATGAAACAATTTACAATTTTATTCTCCTGAGTTCTCAAATTACTGCAGCAATGATAAATGGAGTAACTCCAGACATTGATTCACTTACAGTAGCCTACCCAGATCATAACCGGCCGTGGAATCTTATCTTTGCGACAAAGATGTTTCTTGCTGCATTTTTGATAAGTTCACATGCATTCTATCTTAGTACACGTCCCAGAAAGTCGGTTCAAGAACTAGATGCTTAAATTTATAGGAATACATGTTGGAATCTGACTAAAATGGATGTTACAGAAAAAATCAGACTAGTAACTAGAGAACCTACGGAAGAAGTAGTAACTCAAGAAGAGTTATTGAATTTGTTTAACACCAATTCACATCCCAAACACTACATCGGCCTTGAGATATCTGGTTTTATGCATTTGGGAAGTTTGATACTTACTGGATTTAAAATAAATGATTTTATCAAAGCTGGAGTCAAGTGCACTGTATTTTTGGCAGACTGGCATACTTATCTAAATAATAAACTTGGAGGAGATTGGGAAAAAATACGAATGGTATCAAAATACTATGCTGATGCATTCAAGATGTTTTGTCCCGGAGTTGAGATTGTTGAAGGTTCACAACTTTATGAATCAAGAAGAGGTTATTGGTTGGATCTTGTTAAATTTGCAAAGAATATGTCACTTGAACGTACTATGCGTTCACTTACAATTATGGGAAGAAGTACTGAGAAAGATAAGATTGATCTTGGTCAGCTTTTCTATCCTCCAATGCAAGCTGTAGATATTCATACAATGGATTTGGATATAGTACATGCAGGGATGGATCAAAGAAAGATCCACATGCTTGTAAGAGAGATCTTTCCAAAAATGAAATGGAAGGTACCAGTTGCAGTACATCATCACATTCTTGCAGGACTAGGAGAGCCAGAAACTGCCTCAGATTCTGATTCCATATCAAGCAAGATGAGTAAATCAAAATCAGCATCAGGAATATTTGTTCATGATACAGATGAAGAAATTAATTCAAAATTTAAGAAAGCTTGGTGCCCAGAAGGAATTATAGATAAAAATCCCGTACTTGAGATATCAAAGCATATTGTTTTTCATGAATTCAACGAGGTCATTGTAGAACGTCCTGATAAGTTTGGTGGAAATGTCACTTATACAAGCTATCAAGATTTAGAGGGAGATTTTGCTCAGAAAAAATTGCATCCATCAGATCTAAAAGCTACAGTTTTCAAATATGTCACCGACATAATTAGACCAATAAGAGAGAAAATTGTCTTGACAGATGAACTTTCTGAGGCAATAAAGAAAACTACTTGAGACTTGGTCTTACTTTCTTTGAAAATAATGATAGCATTTCAAGTGATTTTGATAGTCCTATAAAGTTGACAATAAAATAATTTATTCCGATCTTTAGATATTGTTGCAGATGTTCATTCACATCATCGGGAGTACCTAATGCAATACTATCTTTTGAGCGAATGATAAATTCTGCAATAGATTCATTTTTCTTTTTTAGTTTAGATACAATATCTTTAACATCATCATTATCTTTTCCAACCAAGACTCGTAACAATACAGAGTTTTCTATTTCCTCATAATTTCTTTTAATTAATTTACAATTTTCTTTTAGAAGTTTTATTTTTTCTCCTAAAATGTCAGGCGTACCAAAGGGATGATTGTATCTAGTAGCATGTTTTGCAGCTACCTTCATGAGTTTTTTTCCTGCCCCACCTACCATAATTGTAGGATGAGGTTTCTGTATCGGCTTTGGATTACAGATAGCATTTTTGATAGAATAATGTTTTCCAGTAAAGCTTGATTTTTGATTTTGCCACATTTTTTTGATTATGATGAGAGATTCGTCTAGTTGTTCAATTCGTGTGACTGGATCATCAAATTTGTATCCGTAGGAATTGTATTCATATTCAAACCAACCGGCCCCTATGCCAAATTCTAATCTTCCATTACTGATTGCATCAAGTGTAGATGTCATTTTTGCCAAAAGGGATGGATGTCTATAGGAATTGCAGGTAACTACTTGTCCTATTCTAAGTTTTGATGTTATTGAGGAAATAGCAGAAAGAAGTGTGTAGGCTTCAAAAAAAGTTTCAGTACGGTTATCTGAAGGATGTGGAATAAAATGATCATAAACATATCCTGCGTCAAATCCAAGTTTTTCTGCAGTTAATGCAACATTTTTTGAAAATAGAAATTGTTCATGTGGATTATTTGTAGGAAATTCATCTAGCCATCCTTGTGGTAAGGTAAGTCCTATCTGGACTGATTTCATATTATTTTCTAGTCTGTTGCGGTTCTACAATATTATACTTTGATGTATAACCACGGGGATTTATCATCAAGTCTTTGTACATGTAAGTTGAAGAGTTTCCGATTATTACAGTAGTAATCATGCCAAGCTTGTCATTGTGTTCTTCCATGTTTTCCAAGTCTGTTAGAACAATCTCTTCAGATTCTCTAAATGCACCCTTTACAATTGCGACTGGTGTATTAGGAGATCTATATTTTAAAATAATTTTTCTCGTATCTTGTAATTGATGAATTCTTTTTTTGCTTGCAGGATTGTATATTACAATAACAAAATCACCCTGAGCTGCCGCTTCAACTCTTTTTGTTATTATTTCCCAAGGAACAAGCAAATCACTCATGCTTACTACAGCAAAATCTGTCATAAGAGGAGACCCAACTAGAGCTGCACAGGAATTAAGCGATGAAACACCCGGAACTATTTCAACACGAAGACCAGTCTTTCTGTCCCAACCTTCTTCTGCTAAAATTTCATAGATTAAACCAGCCATTCCGTATATTCCAGGATCTCCACTAGATACAAGCGAAACCATTTTTCCAGATTTTGCAAGATCAATGCATTGATGTGCTCTTTCTACTTCTTGTGTCATTGCATATCTATGAACTTCTTTGCCTTCTATTAGATCTGCAACCAAGTTAACATATGTCTCATATCCAACAATTGTATCACTTTCCTCAATTGCTTGCTTTGCTCGAAAAGTCATATGATCATGATGACCCGGTCCTACACCTACGATAAACAGTTTACCAGTCATTCAAACTTGGAGATTTTTAAAGTAAATTTATCCCTTTTGATGATTTTTACGGATTGTCTATTATCGGACAATCAAGGATGTAATTATTGCCAAGTACTGATGCTTCTTGTACTGTTATGTCCCCAACTGATATTTCATAGTCAATGTCATTTTTATTTTCTAGAATTTTTGCACTTTGAGGATCTTTCCAAGTGATTATCGAGACTTTACAAATAGGACTGTAAGAAGAATCACCTGGTTGTGCACTAGATATTCCTTCTTGATAACCAAAAGGTCCAGCACCTTGTAAGCCATTAGTAAAGTGATAGAGATCTCTTGCAGATGATTCAAGAATTGAAA
>JARLFW010000138.1 GCA_031296345.1 Nitrosotalea sp.
GATTAGATCAAGCCTACGGTGAACCGGTAGTAACTATTAATGGCAAGAGATTAAGAATGGCTCAAGCAACAGACGGAAATTGGTATGCGTACTTTGCAGATAGAAATCAAGCTATCACAGCTGCAAACACTGCAGCACTTACTGGTAAAGGTCTCAACTTTGGAGGATTCTGTGATCCTACAAGTACGTTTAGTCCAATGTCAGGTGTGACTTTTACTGAAACAAAAGGTTTCACATTAGCAAGAGGGGGATTTGGTTCAGTAAACCATACTTCTTTTACTATAACTCCAAGTAATTTAGGAGCATGTACAAACATCCAAGGAACATTAACCACAAATCAGATGGAACATGTTGTAAGACAAAATAAAACGCTCAACTCAAATCCAAGTGGTTTTAATGCAGCCCATAGTACATACCCACAAGCATGGCCCATAATCCAGTTATTTGATTTCTCTTCGATTCCTTCATCAGTTACAATAGATTATCAAAAGAACGGAGGAGATCAAATTGTCAATTTAATATTTGACAGGATTCCTGGAAATTCAATAAAGGCGTTAGCCAATAGACCGGACTTTCCCCAAGGAGCTCAAGTTCAAGCAGATTTGATTGATCCACAACTTAACATCGATCCTACAGAAGAAGATTCTTGGACTTGGGGCACTTCAACTACCAACAATACCGTATTTTATCAGGCATTTTCTAGAAATGGTGCACCAGATGCTGATGGAACTCTTGGAATGCAGAACCTAAGTGGAAATTTAACATCCATGATGTTCAATCACAACGGCAGACTTACAATTACTCCTAGGCCACAAGGTGTTCAGGTTGTAGAAGCACAAATTAATGGAATACAAAAAGTGTTCCAAGACAGTAATGGAAGATATAGAACAGGATCAATTAGCGGTTTATCAGGTCCGATAACATTGCTTGAGATTCAGCCAAATGTTGGAATCTTTTCAGATTATGATGCTGGAGGAATAGCAGATTTAAAGATTCTAGACAACGCCAAAAGGGATACTTCGGTTCTAGCAAAATATAATGACATATCATATAGTGTGGTAGTAAAGTTCCATACTGCAACGCTAACAATGGGGTGGCCAGCCACTCAGACTAGTACAAATACAGATTATACAAATCAGCCGAATGAACAACAACCTAGTTTGATTTCATTTATGAAAGAATTTGTTTTAGAATGGATTCAAAGGTCGTAGTTCTGTAGGACTCACTACAAAACTCCCTTCCTTAATTTTTATTCTCAGGAATTATTCTCTAAAGTTTTCTACAGTTAAGTGAAAGTGTATTTTTTCATTTATAGATGCGATTCATTAGAAAATATTTTTGAAGTTACTGTGGAGCAACATAGCTTTGCCATGTAGTAGCAATAAAGTTTCTTGCAGTGTCATTTCCCAAATAGTATGCCTCGTTGTAAACATTTTGAGGGAAAAGTCGATATGTACTATCATGCTGGATTACGGTAACCATTGATATTACTTTCTGATCTATCTTAAAGTCTTGAGGATTCAAATTATACAGATCGCATGTTTTTAAAAATCTTACATACTTGTCAGAAAAGTCTACAAAGCACGTAGTTTCAAGATTCCATTGTGCAACTTTACCAAGATACACAGTATAGTTTCCTGCAAAAACTGGAAGACCAGTTATTGTATTTGTAATTGCAGTTGTGGTATTTGCAGAAGTGGTTTGTGTGGTCGAGTATGGCGTTACAGTGTATGTTGACTTTGCGAGCTGTTTTATGTATCCGGACTTTGTAACAGTGACATCTATCTCATAGGTTCCCGGAGTTTGCAATATGGCAGACTGGTACTTGAAATTTCCTTGATTGTCTGTAGTTGTAGTTACTGCCTCAGATCCAAATAGAATGAACACAGTGGCATCTGGAACAGGTCGGTATGCTTGGTCTTTAACACTTCCAACTATTACGGGATATTCTCCTTGCATTATAGGATCTTTCTGTGGATTTACTGAAACAAGCATACTGTAAGTAAGTACAGAGTGGGAGACGGGAATATTTGAAAATCCAATTATGAATATGACTAGTACTACAGAGATTGATACAACGTGGCTTACTTTCAACTCTGGATACTTTTTGGAATCATTGTTAATTCACAAAATCTAATTTTTTCCTCCATTGGCTTAGGAATTTTTGAGTAATCCTTTTTGGCATGATAATTTTTCTTGAATCCTTGATTCTGGCTTAAAATATGCATTACTTTCCTTGATCAGATTAAAGAATTTTCGTTCTTTTCACTGTTAATTTCAATAAAATTAGTCCTATGAGACTCGAACTCTCACAAGTCTGAACTCAAGATTAGAGTCCTCATGGAGACCCAGCTACTAACTTGACATAATTTCAGTTCCACAACCTTTGAGCGTGAGATTGTGGAAACTAGATTCTAATCTTTAATGCTTGAATGTATTCCTCAAATCGCTGCAGTTCCCTAAAAAACTGGATTCCTTTTTCTGTAATTGTAAAGATCTGGCCTCGTTTGTACTTTCTTGATTCCATAAGACCAAAACCCACCAATTTTTGACACTTTTCCACTGCGGTATAATGTGATAGATTTGATACTCGTGCTATGCTTGAAATTATTGTACCTTGTGTGCCATGATCCATTGCTGTTTGCAGTATCTCTGATATTATTCCCATCTCTGCTCTGTATTGTTGTTTTGACATGATGTGAGTTAATGGATTGATTAATAAAAAATTGTGACACCTTGTTCACTAACAAAGTTACCTAATACCTCCTTACCACCACATCGATCCTTTATGATGTTACAATAACACTAAGAAAAATAACGAGTCAGATCCAGATAACTTACCAGTTCTCTACAAACAGTATATTTCTAAGTTCAAATCGGGGATAAACCATTTTTACTGATTGGGGACATACTCGTTTGGAGATTAAAAATAAAAAATTAAGGGAAGGAGTTTTGTAGCTACTCCGGTAAGATTACTGCCCATTTTGTGTTAAATTTCCTTCACAAAATCTCTTGGACTCGTACTAACTGTTAGTTCAAAAACTGTAAGGCTAGAACTATCATAAATCTAAATAATAATCTCGTGTAGTGTTTGACTGTACCGGATAAACAGGTACATATTCAGATCTTGTGATGCTTAATAATTTGAAAGAAGTTGGCACAACCAATTGTGGATGAATCCCTAATTACAATGAAAACTGGTATGGACCAAAAACGTACTCTAGATGACAAATTCGGTCATCATAATGAAAATTTACTTAAAGACAGATATGAACAAATTGAAAAAAAATATCATGATTTGTATGAAAAAATACCATGTTTATTGCGCTCTGTAACATTGGATGGAATTATTTTTGCCTGTAACGAATCATACACAAATAAACTTGGATACACAAAAAATGAGGTAATAGGAAAATCTGTCTATGAACACACTGCAGAACAAAGTATACCGATATTAAGTGAAGAAATTGACAATTGGAAAAAAACTCAAATAATTTCCAATAAAGAAATTTGGATGAAGAAAAAAGATGGCACTATTTTTCCAGTTATTCTAAATGGAACAACTCTGTATGATGAAAACGGAAAATTATTGGGTAGAACTGCCGCTTTGCTTGATCTTACTGAAATTCACGAGGTAAGACAGTTAATAGAAAAAGAACAGGAACTTGTAAGAAAGCAATTTGGAAATCTCAGAACAACCCATAAACGACTTAAAGAAACCGAACATAGATATAGAAATCTTTATGAAAATTCACCGGATCTTTTACGAACAATAAATATTGATGGAATAATTCTTGATTGTAACAATTCTTATTGCAAAAAACTGGGGTATACAAAAAATGAGATTATTGGAAAATCCGTGTTTGATTTTGTTGCACCTGAAAGTTATGATGCATTTGTTGATTCTTTTGAAACTTGGAAAAGTACTGGCATGGTTTTCAACAAGATGGTGTGGTTTAAGAGAAAAGATGGTACTACATTCCCAAGTTTATTGAGTGCAAATAATCTTTATGATGCGGATAGAAAATTGATAGGAAGTAATACAATCATCAGAGATGCGACCGAGATCTACGGTATAAGAAAAAATCTTGAAGAAAATGAGAAAAAACTTCAACGTCAAAACGAGCAACTCAGGGTTGCATATGACCACTTGTTAGAAGTAGAACAAAGGTTTAGGACTCTTTACGAACAATCTCCTGATCTTATAAGAACAATTGACCTGAATGAAATTATTACCGATTGTAATGAAAAATATTGTATCAAAACGGGTTACTCTAGAGATGAAGTTATAGGAAAATCACTTTTTGAGCATATTTCTAAAAAAAGCCATGATGTTATAAAACAAGCATTAGAAGAATGGCAACTTAATGGGTATATCAACAATAGAGAGGTATGGCTACAAAGAAAGGATGGCTCAATCTTTCCAACATTACTTCTTTCAAATAATCTTTATGACAAAAATGGTAACTTGAGTGGTCGTATCGGTGTATTCCGAGATATGACTGAAATCCATTCTGCAAAAAGAGAGACCGAAGAAGAAAAAACCAAACGATTAACTGCAATAGGAGAACTTTCTGCTCGAGTAGCACACGATCTTAGAAATCCACTTTCAATATTATCAAATACCATTTCAATAATTCGGATCAAGAATCCAGATTTTGAGAAAAATAATAAGGATAAATTTGAAAGAATTGACCGTTCCATGAAAAGAATAACTCACCAAATAGACGAAGTTATGGAATATGTCAAACCAAAACCTCTGAACCTTACAAATTCATCATTGCTTGAAATTATACATTCTACCATTTCAAATGTGTCATCTGCTGGAGTAGAA
>JARLFW010000139.1 GCA_031296345.1 Nitrosotalea sp.
AGATGAGAGAAGACCAATCATTTGAGATAACTCGTGCATATGATCTACTACCACATGTAGTTGGTGCAAGCTGGGCATCAATTTGGTTTAGAATGAATAGGAGAAGTAGACCTACAAAAGAAGAATTTAGAGAAAAAGTGGCTGAATATTTCAAGATGTTAGCTCCACTGACAAATGCATTTCCAGAAGAAGAAAATTTTAAAGAAATCATTGCATATGTCAAAGAAAAACACGAAGATGAAATTCGAAGAATTCTAACTGGTAATAACTCTGAAATTGAACTGAGATACAAAAGATATGTAGACTATGGCTAGATTTCTTTTTTTAATTCATCAAGAAATTTTTTCATTATTGTAATTCTTTTTCGTGCTAGTACTTTTCCAGTCTTTGTGTTCATTGTTTTTTCTAAAAGCAAAAGTTTCTTGTAAAAGTGATCTAATGTCCAACTCTTGTCATCTGGAGAACGTTTCTTGCAAAATGGATCATCTTTATTATAAAATGGTCTATTCTCAGCACCGCCTACTGCAAATGTTCTTGCAATGCCAATTGATCCTAATGCATCTAATCTGTCTGCATCTTGCAATATTTTGCCTTCTAATGTTTGAGGAATAACTCTTCTTGAAAAACTATGATCTCTGATTGCATCCGAGATGATTTTGATTTCATCTGGGGTGAAATCATATTTTTTTAAAATCTTTTTTGATTCTTCTGCACTCTCTAGCGAAGAATTTTTTGAACGAGGATCAGATTTTTGATAGGCGATTATGTCATGCAATAACACTGCCGCAGTAATCATTCGCATGTTTCCTTTTTCTTTTCTTGCAATTATTTTTGTATTCTTGAATACTCTCATTATGTGTTCAAAATCATGTGCGGCGTCATTTTCTAGCCTTTTTTTTACATATTCTCTTAATTTTTCTGATTTCAATTTGGTCTTTGGAATTTGTTCCATTTTTATAAATTGGAGTTTTGGAAATAACTGTCTAGTTAGTACCTAGAAAAAATTCAAGAAATATAGTATAATGTGAGAAATATTTCATATAACTAGATCCTAGGTATTTGTTATGTGAAAAATGGAGCAATAATCCAATATACTTATTAGTTAAATTCACGTAACATGCCCATGAGCACCAAAGCGTGGAAGTGTTATAGATGCAACCTGACTTTTACTGATGAATCCCACGCTATATTGCATGAAGATCTCTCAAAACATAATGTAACTAAGATACAGATAGTAAAAGTATAGAAACTTAAATGAAATAATATTCTTGGAGATAACTGGATAGATAAATGTCATACTCAAATATTACCAAGATGAATTTTGAAATATCAGAAGAGCAAAAAGTTTTTCTTGATAAAATAAACAGGGTTTGTAAATCGATTAGAGATCATGAAACAAAATGCTATCTAGATGAAAAATCAAATGATAGAGTAATTCCTGAATTTGGAGAAATAGGAATGCTTGGATGTCCAATATCTAAAAAATATGGAGGTCTTGGATATGATATTTTAACATACTTGTTTGCAATAGAAAGAATAGGCCGAGAAGGAAATTCACTCCGTACATTTTTCTCCGCACATACATCAATTGGTCAAATGGTGATACAAAACTGGGGAAATGAGAAACAAAAGAAAAAGTATCTTCCAAATACAACTAGTGGTAATAGCATAATGGGTTTTGCATTAACAGAACCAGATGCAGGAAGTGATCCGGGAATGACTTCAACAAAATTTGAGGAACATGGTGATAACTATGTTCTAAATGGAGTAAAACATTGGGTAGGAAATGGAACATTTGCCAAAGTCATTACAACATATGCACGAGGACCTGATGGAAAAATTTCTGCATTTATTGTAGATACAAACTCAAAAGGATTTCTTGCAGAAGAGATGCATAACAAGATGGGATTACTTACGGTAAAAAATGCCGAGATTACTTTTAAAAATTGTCTAGTCCCAAAACAAAATCTTCTTGGAAAAATAGGAAATGGTCTTAGTGTTGCATTTAGTGCCCTAATTGATGGACGATTAAGTGTAGCTGCAGGTGCTGTGGGAGTAATGAAGGACTGCCTTGACGAGTCTATCAAATACTCACAAAAAAGAGAACAGCATGGTTCAGTTCTTGCAAAAAAACAACTAATCCAAGAACATCTTGCCACGATGATTGTAAACATAGAAAGTTCTAGGTGGCTAGTATATAGAGCGGGAGCTGCAAGGCAAAAACTTCACGACTATGTAGAAAACCTCAAGGAAAATGATGCAAATTGGCTATCTCAACTTGACCGAGAAAATAAGGAATATTCTTCACTACGAAATAGGGCTGATAGGCTTGCCGCTATTGCCAAGTTACATGCAACAAATGCTGCTTTTGATTGTGCAAATAGGGCAGTTCAGGTCTTTGGATCATATGGGTATCAGAAAACAAGTAGGGTTGCAAGACACTTTCTTGATTCTAGGGCAATTGTAATCTATGAAGGTGCAAACGAAGTGCTAAAACTCAAAATAGCATCACTTGAGATGGGTAACAAGTATGATGCATACTAGTTTTTCATCAAAACACTTTGTGCATTATCTCTAGACCTTCATGTATCTGATCTTTGTTAATTATCAATGGTGGTATGATTCTCATTGATTTTTGACCCGCTCCCAGAGTCAGCAAACCATGTTTGAATAACTCTGTAAGTTTTTTGTCACGGCGTAATGTTGTATCAAATTCAACACCTACCATAAGACCCAATCCTCTGACATCTATAATTCCTTTTTTCCCAACAATTTCTGTCAAACCTTTTTTGAGTATACTGCCCATCTTTGTTGCATTGTCTAATAATTTATCTCGTTTTATTACTTCAATGACTCGTGCACCAACTGCCATGTCAATTCTGTTTCCTCCACCCCATGTACTTGATAATACCGATCTTTGTCCCGGATCGAATTTTTTATCATATGCTGTAGCTCCTATCTGTAATGCCTTTGCAGTACTCATGATATCTGGCTTTATTCCATAATGCTCAAAGGCCCACCACTTGCCAGTATGTCCTATTCCAGATTGGACTTCATCAAGAATTAATGGGACTCCATACTTTGTTGCAAATTTTCTTAAATTTGAAATGAATTTTTTACTTGCGACATTGTATCCTCCTTCTCCTTGTATTATTTCAGTGAGGATGAATGCAATTTTATTTTCTTTTAATAGATTCTCTGCCGCATCAATTTCTGGATCGTCGTCTTTTATACAAAACTTGATTCTTTTAGATGGAAATTCTGGGAAATTGTATTTCTGTACGGGTCTACTATATGTAAAACTAAGAGCACCCAAAGTTCTTCCATGAAATGCACCAGTACACGAAATTCCGGGAAGCGGACCATTCTTTCTATATGCAATCTTTATTGCATTCTCAACAGCTTCTGCACCGCTATTTATGAAAAATGTCTTAAAACCTGTAGGTAATATAGTTGAAATATTTTCAGCAAGATCAGCA
>JARLFW010000140.1 GCA_031296345.1 Nitrosotalea sp.
AATTCTTCAACATATTCTAATCCTTTTGCTCTAATTCCCTTTGACTCTCTTAAAAATTCCTCCAGGTCTATATTTCCAAGTATCTTCTTGTAGTCTGAAAAATATACAAATCGAGGATGTAGTTTATCTTCAATAAAATTGTCTAATGCTGAACGTTCGTTTGTTCCTATTAGCATGTTGTCAAATATGCTCTCCAAGTCTTGGTAGATGTTCTTCCACTCTGATATTACTTGTTGATCTTGTGATGCAATCAAGTAGATATTATTATTGAATTCAGCCATCATGTCCATAAAGACTTCACGTGTTCGTGGTGGAGGGGCTTCTAGAAATTTTGTATCTGCTCTAATTCGTATGGGATTTGGCATGGCTAATACAAACGACTTGATCCTATCCACAAAGTTTTCCCAGGAGTTAAGTCTCTTGCTTGCATCACCGCTAATTTTTACTTCGCCAAAATCATATTGTATTCTTGGATTCTTGTTGGTCCTGAAAATTTTCATCTTCTTTATGTCTTGGAGATTTGGAAATTTTTCACGAATTAGTGAAGTCTCCTTTTCACTTAGTACAAACTCTCCTTCAGCTAATTTTATTTCTGACTTGAGAACCTCGGTCATTTCATCACACAAGTCTAATTCAGAAAGCTTTGTGTCTTTGTTAAGCAATGTAAGAGCTTCTAAAATTGTAGTTTTACCACTTTCATTTCTTCCTACAAATGCAGCAAGATCTCCTACTTTAATTTCACCGGAATCATGAATACATCGATAACCTTGCACTCTGAATTTTCTAAGCCGCATCTAGCGGCTATTGGCTTGGCTGTGATTTAACTTATTCGTCAAATTTATCAATAAGATGTTTTTCGACCAAATAGATATATGGGAACTAGAGCGGTTATACTACAAATTGGCAGTCAAAAAAATTGCTTATCTTGTTTTTGTCTTTCCTGTTATAGTTTCATTGATTTTTGGAGGATTTGTATTATCTGATGTCTTGGGACAACCTGATAGAAAATTAAACATGTGGCAATTCAAATCCGAAATACAAACTGGACAACAAGGTGACAAGGAAATCAGATTGTTAAATCTGAATAGTTCTTACCCTGTATCAACACCGCTTAGCTTCAGTGTTATGGTAAATAATACCGCATTTGATTGTGGAGATCTGTATATGACGATATATGATCCAAATACCTCTCCAAAACAGGTAATAGTTCAGCATGCCTATTTTTCACAATGTTTTGCACAGGGTAATTCTGCTCTGCCAATCCAAGATACTTTTTCACCTACTATTGACAAAGCGGGTCTTTATCAGATTGTAGCAGAGATGAAGGATAAGACTAATCAAAATAGTATTAGTGTAAAGGCTGACTTTAAGGTACAATAAGAAAATAGTATGTTATTATATTGCACGAGTATTTGTAATATTGAGGAATAACGTTGTTCTTGTTATCAATGATTAATCATGGCTAAAAAAGAAAAAAAACCAATCAAAAAGGTCGAGGAAAAAAAGGGTGTAGACAAGTCTGAAAAGAAGAAAGTAGTCAAGACTGAAAAGAAAAAGGAAATACCCAAACCAGAAAAGAAAAAGACCAATGCTGAAAAGAAAAAGGAGATTGAACTTTCAGAGGAAGAACTTGAGGCAATTGATGAAAAGGAGATAGAAAATTTCCAGATAGAAGGTCTGGATATGGAAAAATTAAAAACAACTGTACTAGGCTTGGTTGCAAAACGCGGAGACAATGGCATATTCCAAAGTGAACTTTGGAAGAAACTCAAACTCTCAAGCAGAGATGGTTCTAGACTTGCACTAAAACTTGAAAGACAACATCTTGTAAAAAGGGAAAAAATTCTTGAGAATGGTCGTTGGACTTACAAGCTAAAGATTGCACATGTACCAGTAACTACACAATCCATAGAATCCGCACCATGTCTAATTTGTCCTGTTGAATCAAAATGCACTCTTGAAGGAGAAATTAGTCCAAGAACTTGTCCTTTGATTGAACAATGGGTTTTAACTGAACTTTCTACAAAGAAGGTAAAGAAATGAAATTAATTGATGCAAGGCGTGACTTGTATAGGAGACTAGCTCACAAAGAAGGATATCGAAGTAGAGCTGCATACAAACTAAAAGAACTAAACACTTCTTATCGAATAATTGGTCCTGGATTTTTTGTTTTGGATTTGGGATGCTCCCCTGGTGGATGGACTCAAGTTGCAAAAGAACTTGCAGGAAATAAAGGACAAGTTATGGGTATTGACAAATCATTTGTCGAAGAAATTCAAGACGTCCATATCATTAGAGGAGATATTGAGGACGACTCTATTGTAGAGCAAATTTTTGAGTATTTTGGAGGTAAAATTAATGCCGTAATATGTGATCTATCGCCAACAGTTACTGGAATGTGGGATGTGGATCATGGAAGACAAATCTCTCTAAACTATGCAGCAAGCAAAATTATGGACCAAGTTTTGGCACGAAAGGGTAATGCACTCTTCAAAGTATTTGATGGTCAATATTCCATTGAATTCAGAGATTATATACGAAAAAAGTTTGCCAAAGTTCAGCTAAGAAAACCTTCAGCAAGCAGAAAATCTAGTAGTGAATTATACTATGTCTGCTTGGGATATCTTGGAAATTAAACTAGAGATAAAATTTCATCTATTTTAGCATCTGTCTTAAATCCTGTGGGATTCATACTTGTTTTTGTCGCCCTCAGTCCAATACCTTGAATCTTCTCTATTATTTTATCAAGAGATGGTGGAGCAGATTGGTTTCTATGTCCAATCTCGTCTAGTGTAAAATAGGCAGGTGACATATCTACTTCCTCTTTACACTTTTCCAAGAATATGCCACAAGACTTGTCCACCATCAAGTTCTTTTCTTCTAATATCATTGCATCCACAAAATTCTTGTCGTAAAGATTTTCTATCCAAAGAGGTCCTGCAAGTTTTGCCTTTGAATTGCAAATATTACATACATGTTCAACCTCATGTACAACTTTTCTGTTACCACAATTATCACAATGTAAGATGTACCCCATGCAATTTTTGGTATTTGTTCTAACAAGTATCTTGACATAAGCCTTGTAGTAATGCATACTGTGTTGAACAAATAATGGTACTACCATGATATCCATTCTACCTGCAACAAGATTCATGCATCCAAGAACAAGTCGTAATGCTATTTCATTTCCATATGTGGTTCTAACTGGGGTTCCATAGTACTTGCGTTGACATGCTTCTGGAAATATTCCATGTAATACAGTCAGGTCAGTAGCAGTGACTGATAAAAGCCCTCCATGAAACGTAGCTCTTATGGCACAATCAAGATAGCGTGAAGGTGAACCAAAAGGATCTACATCTACAATCGCACCACGTCCATCTCTTGAAGAATGAAGACTCAGGAATCTACATGCCTCATTTTCAGAAAACTCACATTTTGTTACTTGATTTAGCTTTGCAATACTTTTTCCAATCTCAAGTGCTTGAGCATTTACGTCATTTGCAACAACTTTTTCTATTGAACTTATTTCATTTGCAACTCTTATGCTTCTTGCACCAATTCCTGCAAGTGAATCTAAAAAGATCTTTGGACCCTTGAAATTTTTAAGAAATGCAGAATACGCTATTATGGAAAAGTCTCTACTAACTCTGGCTCTAGGATTAAAAAAAGCCGGTTCCTTTGGAGGTGTTTTTTCTGATAGTGAATCTTTTGGTACTAGAAGTTTTGTACTTCCTTCTACTATCTCAGCAAGATCAAATTCCAACATCTTGTCTTATCTAAAATGATTTAATACATCTAACGCAAGAATAACTAAAATGCTAGTCTGCGGAGTAGATGACGCAGGTCGAGGTTCAGTCTTGGGTCCTCTTGTTATAGCTGGAATTTCTATTGAGAAAAGTAAGATAAAACATCTTATTGCAATTGGAGTCAAGGATTCCAAACAACTCAGCCCAAAATCTCGAGAAAACTTGTATGATAAGATATTGTCACTTGTGGACTCGTACTATGTTGCAAAAATTCCACCAAGAACAATAGATAAGAATGTCAACAAAAACCTGCTAAACCAACTTGAAGCAAACTATATGGCCAAAGTAATAAAAAAACTTGGGGCAAATTCTTCTTACGTTGACTCGTGTGATGTAAATCCAAAACGATTTGGATTGTATATTTCAAATATTGCCAAGACTGGAAAAATTATCTCAAGCCATCATGCTGATAGAAAATATCCTGTAGTCTCGGCAGCCTCGATTATTGCCAAAGTAAACAGGGATAGGGAAATTGAAAAACTACGAAAGAATCATGATCTGGGAAGTGGGTATCCATCAGATTCTAAAACTATGGGATTTATCAAACAATGGCTATCTCAAAATGGAGATGTTCCAGTCTTTGTCAGAAAGAGTTGGAAACCAATCAAAATATTATTAGGTAAATCATCCTAGGTATTTTGCTACAATCATACCGTGATCTCCCTCATATGGCTCTAGATTGATCTCCTGAATAATCTCAAAGTTTGCCGCTAATTTTTTTATCTCTGAGCGCATTACTTGAGCAGGTTCTCTTGTAACATCGATACTTCTTGTTTTTACTACAAGCATCATGTATCCGCCTTTTTTTAGATATGTCTTACAATTTAGGATTGCAATTTCTGTCTGATCTGGCTGAGCAATATCAGCATAAACAACATCAACTGGACCATACACTGAAAAATATTCCTTGGGACTACGTGCATCTTGTAAAATTGGGACTACATTTGATCTAAACGAAGCTACTCTTTCCAAAAAGTCTCTGGCAACTCTACTTGAATGTTCAACAGAGAAAACAATCCCACTTGGACCAACAATGTCTGAGACATGACTTGCAGTAGTTCCTGTAGATACACCGAGATAGAGAACTTTAGCTTTTCTAACAATAGGTAAAAACTGAAGACCATTCATTATGGCAGCACCAAGTTTGCTACGATAAGGATCCCATATCCTAAATTCTTCATCATCTATTTTTACTAATTTTTCTCTATACACTTGATTTCCGGGTACAAGATTTATGGTTGCAAGTCTTTTTTCCCCTTCACTTTTTACCCAAAAAATATTATCTTCTTCGTTTTCCAAACTTTTTTCTCTTGCTCTTTTGCCAGTCGTTTCGCTTGTCTCCGTCTCCTCCTCTACCACCACCTCCACCAAATCTTCTATCACCCTCTCTACCGCCTCTACCACCACCTCCACCAAATCTTCTATCTCGTTGGTCTTCTTGTCTACGTGGCTGGAAAGCTGGTCTTTCTGGCTGGTCTTTGTATTTTACTCCTATCTCTGTGACTCGTATGTTGAGTTTTTCAAGTAATGTATCATTTCTACCTGCTCCATAGACATCTACTCTTGCAGCAATTGCAGCTTTTGCAGCTATTGCCCTTGCAATCTTACCTCTTTGCCATCTTGGAGCAGCATGAACTAATTGATGCTGGAACAACAAACCATGTTTTGGTGGCTGGGCGCCAGTTTTGAGTGATCTAAATAATGCCTTCTCTGCACCAAGAATTTGAATTGTACTAGCTGGCATCATTGCAAGTCTCTTTAGACTTCCTGCCTTTGCAAGTATTCTTGCTCCAACAGCAGAACCTAGTATGACAGAAATGTTTGGTGCCACTAGTTCCATTTGCGACTCGATGTGTTTTTCAAGTGATTGTCTTAACTCAAAAAGATCTAAAATCTGTTTTGAAATACTTTGAACTATTGCAAGATTCTCATCTGAGATCTGACCGCCTCTACTCTTTTTTTGTAATAGTGATAACATCTCTGCTTTCTCTTCAGGAAAACCAGCCTCAAGATACGTATTCTGAGTAAGATCGTCTCTTCTTCCTGCCGTGACAATTTTTGAATACCCACTTATTGTATCAATTAGATTGTCAAGTTCTGGAAAATGTAATCCGTACCACTCTCTTACTCTGGAACTTAGTAAATTGATTATCTTGTCTGTCTCGTCTAAGGTACTAATTGCCTGAATTATGTGCAAATCAGGACTTTCAGAAATCTCTGTTACTCTAGATGATGATAAATTAAGTGCGAATTCTCGTAATTTTCCTCTGGCATCTCCTTCATCTGTAGCAAAGCCTGAATCTACTAGGACATGCAATTTTGAAGATTGTATGGTCTCTATCTTCTTCTCATCCATAAGATCAGACTCTATGGATTTTTTCCTCAATAATTTTAACAGCGAAGAATCATTTACTGTAACGATGCTTCCCAAATTGGCAAGAAATTGTTCTAATTCATTGAGATTGATCTGTTCTTTTTTCAAATCTACGTACTGGACTGCAGGATTTGAAAATGGAAATGATTTTACACATTTATTATCGTCAAAAACTGCAACGCCCAACTCTGTTAAAATTACAGAATACATAGAGAGCATTTTCATGTCTTACTAAAAAATGTAACAGTAGGGATTCTAAACTACATCAAACGTTATAAGACAACCATTTTTAATTATTAGAAGTGAGTCCTGACATTTCAACCAGTGTAGGTCCCATTGTACTTGAGAGACCTACGATGCTTGCATCTGGCATTCTTGGTATATCGCTTGACGTTTTTGGTCGTCTATATAAAGAAGGAGCTGGCGCTCTTGTCACAAAATCACTTAGCAAAGAACCGTGGGACGGATATCCAAACCCAACTATCATTGGACTGGGAAATGGGTATCTAAATGCAGTGGGACTATCAAATCCAGGAGCTCCATACTTTGCAAAGATGTTGTCATCAAATCAAACTATTCCAATAATTGTTAGTCTGGTAGGCTCTATTGCTGAAGACTTTACATTTATGATAAAACAATTTGAAAATGTAAACATCCTAGGATACGAGATTAATCTGTCGTGTCCTCATGTTGAAAAAGTAGGACTAGAAGTGGGTGATGACCCAGAACTTGTTCGCACTATAATAAAATCTGTAAAAAAAGAATCCAAAGTACCTGTAATTGCTAAAGTGGGTCTTGGCTCTTCCGACTATCTGAAAACTGTTAATGCTGCATGTGAGAGCGGTATTGATGGTATTACTGCAATAAATACACTAAGGGCAATGGCAATAGATGTAGAAACTGGCAGGCCTATTTTGAGTCATAAGATAGGTGGACTATCTTGGTCTCCAATCAAACCTGTTGCGGTCCGATGTGTATATGAGATTTCATCAAAGTTTGATATTCCTATTATTGGCTGTGGTGGAATTTCAAGATGGGAAGATGCAATAGAATTTTTACTTGCAGGGGCAAGTGCTGTACAGATTGGTAGTGCTGTTGGAGAAAAATGGACAGGCGTTTTCTCTGAGATAAACAATGGAATATCCAAGTATATGGAAAGAAAAAACTTTACAAAAATAAAGGAGATGGTTGGAATTGCAAAAAAGTTTTGATACTCCAAAGATTGTAACAATAGAAAAAATTGTAGATGAAACTCCCACTGTTCGTACTCTGTTCTTTACTGATGACATATTGTCTAAAGTACTTCCAGGACAATTTGCAATGGTGTGGATACCTGGCGTAAACGAGATTCCGATGAGTGTTATGATAACCCAAGAAAATGGAAAAGCTGCTTTTACAGTAAGAAAACATGGACTTGCTACAACTGAATTATTTTCTAAAAAAGTTGGTGATCAAATAGGAATACGTGGTCCTTATGGCAATTCATTTACGATAAAACAAGGTAATCTACTTCTAGTGGGAGGAGGAACAGGACTAGTTCCTCTAATACGTCTTGTAACATTTCTTAAGAAAACCGATGATGTAACTATAGTCATGGGCGCAAAGACTAAAGGTGAAGTCTTTTTTGAAGGTCTTGCAAAAAAATTACTTGAGGGAACTACTCATCAAGTTATTGTTGTAACAGAAGATGCAAGTTATGGTGAAAAAGGTCTTGTTACTGATGTTATGGAAAAATTATTCAAATCTAATAAGTTTGATGCAGTTTACACTTGCGGTCCTGAAAAAATGATGTACAAAGTTGTACAGATTGCATCCCAAAACAAGAGCTATGTTGAGGCAAGTATTGAAAGAATGATGAAATGTGGAATTGGAATATGTGGTAGCTGCTGCTTTGGTGATGTTATGGCATGCAAAGATGGAACTGTCTTTGATGGTTCATCTCTTCTTGCAAACAAAGAGTTTGGTTACACTCATAGAAACAAATCGGGCATGAGTGAGAATTATTAGACGGTGAAAATGCCGGAAAACTTAAAATGCTATCAAAAGTCATTCAAATTGAAAATTGGTTCATCCTAAAATCGTATTAACTGCAGATCGTACACTAATGTCTCCCTATCGTGGGATATCTTTGGCAACATTTTTTGGTTGTGCTCCTGCAGTAGACCCACACAGACCAAAAAACAGTTTCTGGTATTACATTCTAAAAGATCAAGTTACTCCAAAAATTCTTTTTGACTTTATCTGTAATCCTATAAGCCATACAAATGGTGTTGCAAATTATGCTCCGTATGGATTAAGAAAAGTCGAAGCGGCTCTTCTTCGAGATGGATACAAAAGAGAGGAAGTTGTAGTAGCACATCCTGATCATGTAGACAAATTCATCGGTCCTGAAACTCAAGTAGTTGGTACTTATGAAATGGATCCTCTTGGAATGGGTCCTGTAACTATGACATTTACTTATGGTAGAAAACAGACATCGTATGACGAATTTTACAACCGCGATTTGCACATGAAGATTAATGCTGCAAAGAAGAAAAATGGAAGTAATGCCAAAGTCATAGCTGGAGCTTCTGGAACTTGGCAGTATAACTATGATCCAAAGAAAATTCAAGAATATGGACTCTATGCTGTACTAGAAGGAGAACTTGGTGGTATAGCTCCAGAGATAGACGGACATGCTGGAGAATTCTTTAGCAAACTCATAGCAGGAGACTTTGAAAATATGAATCCATTTGTTAAAAGCGATTTCAAAGTTGAGATTAAAGAATTTGGAAAAGACCAAGAAAAATTCCATGGTAGATTCATCCATTACTGGGATGAGCCAGGAGTTGATGAAATACCAAACATAGTAGAGCCAAGCATGCATGGAATGGTAGAAGTTATGCGAGGTTGTGGAAGAGGTTGCAAGTTTTGTGATGTCACACTAAGACCACTGAGATACTATTCACCTGAAAAAGTAAAACAAGAGATTGAAGTCAACATAAAGAAAGGAGGACAACGAAATGCATGGCTTCATAGTGATGATATATTCGTCTACGGTCTTGATCCAAGAAAGACAAAGAACATGGCTCCAAACAGAGAAGCATTAGAAGAACTCTTCAAAGCAGTAATGTCATGTGGAATACACCATACTAATCCAACTCACGGTACTTTGGCAGGCGCAATTGCCGACGAAAAATTACTTCCAAACATTTCAAAGATAATTCGTTCAGGTCCAAACAACAAGACTGGAGTCCAATGTGGATTTGAAACAGGAAGTCTTAGATTGATTGGAAAATATGCAGACAGAAAACTTGCTCCATACAAACCAGAGGAATGGCACTGGGTTGTAAAAGAAGGAGTAAAGACACTAAACGAGAATCACTGGATTCCGGCATTTACTCTAATCATGGGTCTAGACAATGCTGAAACCGAAGAAGATGGATGGGATACCATACGCCTCATAAACGAGCTAGAAATTGAACAACCAGAATCCCAGTTTACAGTAACCCCGCTTACATTTGTCCCAATAGGACTATTAGAAAAATCAGAGTTCTTTGATATTGGAAATGAATTGACTGCTCCACAACTTGGTGTCATGTACAAGACATGGCAGCACAACTTCAAGTATGGAATTCAAAAATTCATGGACAAGACAGGCAGCAACAATACTTTCAAGAAAAAGGCATTTACTGGTCTTGCAAGAACCTTGGGCGGTGTTCCATTGACTGCAATGGAGAAATATGCACGAAGAAAGGGTCCAGAACATGAGAGAGTAATCGAGACTATCAAGACAAAGTACTGGTAGGCTATAACCAAATACATAAATTGAATTAAAAATAAACTCCATTCGTGCCAACTCACGGATCGCTTACTAAAGCAGGAAAAGTAAGAGGACAAACTCCAAAGGTTCCATCGCGAGAAAGACATGGAACTATATCCATTACACGAAACAAAAACAATTTTAGAAAAAGATTTATCCTAAAAAGAGTCCCAGGCCAAAACAAGCCGACTCAAAGAAAAAGAAGAAAGTAGAGCAGGAATTTTAAACAACTAGTACTAGACTAGGCTAATTTGATTACTTGTCAATAGTTACCTACCTTGTTATTTTAATTCAAAAATTGGCACGATTTGACCTTGACACTAAATCCCATTGTTTTGTCTAAAAAGATTGTAATTTTTGAAATATTGGGGTTTGTCGTGTTGAGTTTTATAATGTTCTCGGGCTTTGCTTCGTTCAAATCAGCTCTTATTTTAGGAAATACTCTGTTAGTTCTTCCTACTGGTGGAATATTTATCGCGTTAACCGTATTTGGTTATAAAATAATTAATTTTCTGTTTAAAGGACATCTGGTCCAGTCATTTTTGAATAAAATAAAAAAATAACAGACTCAATCGATCCATGTTCTAAGGTTTTACCCTTAAAACATGAACCGTTTCGTGTTTGTATAGAGTCTGCATAAACAATTATGAGGTATATATTCAAAAGATTATGTTTGTTTATTTTGAAATTATCTGATCCGATCTGCAACACGGAAGAATCAACAAAAACAACCGATTAGGTAACAGAACCTTGCATCAATAAATTTATTAGGTACTCGTACCGTACCATACGGTAAGATGGACGATTTAAGATTAGAAAATCTAGATGGGGTAGGCCCAGTAACTTCCAAGAAGCTAAGTGATGCAGGAATTCATAACATTATGGATCTTGTGATAAGAGGACCGGTGGACATATCAGAAATTACTGGTATGGATCTTGACGCTGCTGTAAATCTGGTAAATAAAGCAAGACAACAGCTAATTGACAACGGTCAAATTGGTAAGGAATTTGTCACTGCAACTGAGATTTACAAGAGAAGACAAGACATTGGAAAGATCACGACCGGAACTAATGCACTTGATACTCTATTTGATGGAGGAATTGAGACACAAGCCGTAACAGAAGTTTATGGTGAATTTGGTGCTGGCAAGACACAACTTTGTCACACATTATGTGTAACTGTCCAAAAACCAAAAGAAGAAGGTGGATTGGATGGTGGAGTATTGTACATTGATACAGAACACACATTCAGACCTGAAAGAATTGTTTCAATTGCTAAAGCAAAAGGACTTGATCCAGAAAAAGTTCTTGAGAGAATTATGGTGGCAAGAGCATACAATAGTGCTCACCAGGAATTAATCTTGCAAGAGGCAGGCCCTATAATTGAAGAGCATAAAATAAAATTACTTGTTGTAGACTCTGCAGTAGGACTTTTCAGAGCAGAATTTCTTGGCAGAGGCACGCTCTCTATAAGACAACAGCGATTAAACAAATTCATGCACTTGCTTTCAAGAACTGCCGAGACATACAATATAGCAGCAATTGCGACAAACCAAGTCCAATCATCACCTGATCAGTTCTTTGGTGACCCAACAAGACCTGTTGGAGGAAATGTTGTTGCGCATGCTTCAACATATCGTGTCTACCTCAAGAAATCAGGTAAGAAGAGAATTGCAAGAATGGTTGATAGTCCGCATCATCCAGAACAAGAGGCTCTATACACCCTAACCGAAGGCGGTGTTGCAGACCCAGAGGATGAAACAAAGAAGAAAAAGAAAGAAGAATCTGAAGAATAACGGGTCTCATCACATCATGTGGGTGGAAGTGCAGTACTTCCATACCTCACTACTTTTCTTTTGTATCCAGTAAGTGTTAAATTATGGTCATCTCAAGTCTTAACGATTAATGACTACTAAGAAACCAAAGGGTCGTTCACACGGCTTTATGCATAAATCAAGATCCGTAATGACTAAGGATCATGTTAGAGGAGTCTCTTTCCTACTCAGAGAGTATGCAGTAGGAGACAAAGTTTTGGTAATCATTGATCCTTCACAGCACAAAGCATTGCCACATAGACGATATCATGGTAAAGTGGGAACAGTGACAGAAGCTGGTCGTAGAACAGTAAAACTAACAGTAAAACTTGGTAACAGACCAAAAACATTAATCACTAGATTAGATCATATCAAACCATTCGGTGTTGTTGCATAAATGGAAGAAGTAAAGAAAAAACAAGGCATTTCTATTCCAGAGGTAAAAGAAATTATGGAAAAAGTTGATACTGAATCAATGGATCAGATTCAAAGATGGACATATGATTATGTTACCAAATTTTCAAAAATTGATGCAAAAGCTGCAAAGAAACTCAAGCAGCAACTTGTAAAAGAATGTGGCATACAAGAAGAGGAAGCAGTAGAAATTGTAAATAATCTCCCAAGTACTGAAGCTGAGTTGCGGGCATTTACTTTCGGTTGGAAGAAATTAATTCTTGCTGAAACGCTCGACAAAATGCTAAAGATCATCAAGGAGAATTCGTAAGTTCAGGAGTACGGTTTTCATGGAACATGCTCAAACTAGAAAGTATGAGGAATACGCATACGTATTAGATTTTGTCACAAGAGGAAAATCAACTACTGTTAGAGGTAGAGATGGAATAATAGTTACAGCTATTGGCGAAGAGAGACTTACAATACTTGAATTATTGGCAATGCCAAACTCTACCTTTGAGATAGGAGAACGAGTATACATTGGCAAAGAAGGGAGAACAAAAATACTCTCAGTACTTGGCAGACTAGAACACAATCAGATATCATCTTCTGCTCAGAGTGAACTAAATTCAGTGGTAGAAAAGATTGTACTACAAAACGAAAAAAGATTTGTAGATTATCTAAACAATTCACAACCACTCACTCCAAGAATACATGCACTCGAACTCATTCCTGGTATTGGAAAAACCTACATGAAGACAATGTTAGAGGAGCGAGAAAAGAAAAAGTTTACCGACTTTAAGGACTTGCAAGAAAGAGTTGGACTAAAAGACCCTGCAAAACAGATTGCAAAGAGAATCATCGAAGAGATAACAGGCGAAACAAGGATGAGTCTCTTTGTTAGAAAATGATCAAGCGCAGATCATTAGGACAGCATTTTTTAACATCAAACTCAATCGCACAATCCATAGTTAACTTTGCCAAGATTACAAAAGACGACATTGTTCTTGAAGTAGGCATGGGTAAAGGTATTCTTACACAACTTCTATGTAATAACGCAAAACAGGTAATCTCAATTGAAAAAGACTCGGTGCTATATTCACAAGCAAAGGAGACTTTATCGAAAATCCCAAATCTAGTCATAGAAAAGGGCGATGCTTTTAAGAAAAATCCTGAATTTACAGTATTTGTATCAAACCTTCCTTATTCAGAGAGCCGTACTGCCATAGAATGGCTTGTTCAAAAAAAATTCAAGCGCGCAATTATTATGGTTCAAAAGGAATTTGCCCAAAAATTGCTTGTCAAAAAAGGTGGAAAGCAAAGAAGGTCAATATCTATTCTTGCAAGCTATTGCTTTGATATTGAAACCTTAATGGATGTAAAAAATACCAACTTTAAACCACCTCCCAAAGTTGATTCTGTAGTCATATCTCTTGTTCAAAAACAAGTGCTCACAGATCAGATTGTAAAAACTGTCAACAAACTATTCTCGTTTAAGAGAAAGACCATACGAAGTATTGGGAAAAAAATGGGGATAGAGATTGACTCTGATAAGAGATTAGAAGAGATGCCTGAAGGTGAGATAATAGAAATTGCAAAAAGAATCACAAAATAGTTACTATGTTCCAGCAGAGGACTCGATCTTTCTAGCTGATTATCTAGAAAATCAAAAGGGAAGATCTGCACTTGATATTGGAACTGGCTCTGGTATTTTAGCTAAAGTTTTATCCAAAAATTTTGATCTTGTTGTTGCAACTGATGTTAACATTTTTGCATTAAAAAAGGCACATGAGATTGTTGCCAATTGTATATGTTGTAATGCTGCTGATGCCATACAAACTAGTTTTGATCTTATCGTATGTAACTTGCCGTATCTTCCATCTGAAGAGTTGTCTGATCCTACAGTAGATGGATTACAAGAGGGGGTTGAAATTCCTAGCATGATTATAAAATCTGCTAGTCCGAGAATTGGGACGAATGGTAAAATGATATTTCTTACTTCATCACTTGCAAATTATGGTATATTGATACAACTATGCGAGTCACTTGGATTTGTTGCAAAAATAGTTGCTAAAAAGAAATTATTCTACGAAGAGTTGTTACTTGTAGAATGTGTAAGACACGCGTAAAATCTGAATTATCTTCTTAGTTTTTGTTTTGAAATCTCAGCAATTGCTTCAGTCATCTTTGATCCGGGAGCATTTCCTCCAATATCATAAGTGACATACTTTCCTTCATTGATGACCTGTTCAGTTGCAGCAAAAATAGCATTTCTTATGTCTGGTTCTCCGAGATACTCGACCATCCACGCACCAGATAAAATGGCTGCAGTAGGATTGACTTTATCCAATCCTTTGTATTTTGGTGCACTTCCATGAGCTGGCTCAAACATGGCATACGAGTCTCCGATATTGGCAGAATACACATTTCCAATCGAACCAATATTTCCTGACGCACATTCTGATATTATGTCCATGAACAGATTAGTGCTGACTAAAATTGAATCATTGAATCTCTCGGGATTTTTTACCAACTGCTGGGTCATGTTGTCAATATAATACTCCTCCACTTGGATACCTGGATTCTCAGCCATTGCTTTTTCTACCTCACTCCAGAAAATACCGTCTGTTTCTTTGAGAATATTCCTCTTTGTTATTGGAAAAATCTTCTTGATGTTACGCTGTTTTGCCCACTCAAAGGTAGCCTTGATGATTCTTTGGCAACCTTTTCTTGTCGTCTTTCTTATGGCAATAGCCGCATCCTCAGAAATTTTAAACTCAATACCTGCATAGAGTCCCTCCGTTGCCTCTCTAAAACACACAAAATCTAATTTTTTATTAGGAGATAGTCTGTCGTAAGTCTTGATCGGTCTGACATTACTGTAAAGTTGAAATTTTTGTCGTATTGTTACAGCTACACTTCTTGGTGTGTCTGGACGAGGAATTGTTGTAGTGGGTCCCTTGTAACATGCATTGCATTCCTCAAGCAACTTCATGGTAGAATCTGGAATGTATGTTACGCCACCATGTTTTTCCCACTGCTCAGATCCCGCATCACACAAAATAAGTTCTGTTTGAGAATTGCAAGCTCGGAGTACACGTAACATGGCATCTACAAGTTCTGGACCAGTACCGTCTCCCTTGATTACTGCAGCTTTCTTTCCCAAATCAGCCATCGTGATAAGATGAGCATATTTAACTCTAACTAGAAAATTGTTTGAAAATTTTTTAGTATAATGCTAAAGCTTAAACTCTTCATTTAATGGATATTTGGTTGTGAGAATAGTACAAATTTCAGATATCCATGTAGGTGCTCAATTCAGAGAAGAGATCTTTGATCTAGCCGTAGATGAGATAAACGAGCTAAAACCATCTGTTATTGTAGCAACTGGTGATCTTACAAATGAGGGACTACTCAAAGAATATGAGAAATGTAAAGCAAAGTTTTCCCAGTTTGACGCTGAAAAAATAATCACCATTAGTGGAAATCATGACTATAGAAATACTGGGTACCTTCTTTTCAAAAAGTATTTTCCGTTTGATTCTGTCAATGAGCTTGATGACGATACTGTACTTGTAACAATTGGTACTGCAAGACCTGATAGAGACGAGGGGGAGGTAGGCTATAGACAGAATCTGTGGCTTGAGAGAACCATGAAAAAATATGAAAACAAGATTAAGATACTTGCAATGCATCATCATCTAATTGGTGTTCCTGATACTGGAACTGACAGGGTAACTGTGATAGACTCTGGCGATGTTTTAAGGACTGCACTGGATGGCAAGATAGACCTAGTCATATGTGGTCACAAACATAGGCCATGGTTTTGGAATTTTGGAAATTTATCAATTGCAAATGCTGGGACAGTATCGTCTGAAAGAATGAGAGGACTTTTTGAAAATACATACAATATCATAACAATTGAGAAAGGCAAGATCAAAGTTGATTTGAAGATTGTAGGCGGAGAGAAAATTCATCTCAAAGATCTTGTGCAAAACTACAAACGTTATGGTGAAGAATAGGTAAACTCATTCTCACTCCAGTTCCAAAGTTATAATAACAGTTTAAATTTCAGCAACATCTATGCGGGGGTCGCCTAGCCTGGTAGGGCGTGGGATTGCTAATCCCATGTCCGCAAGGACCCGTGGGTTCGAATCCCACTCCCCGCGCTTTTTGCGATCTACGCTTAAACTTAATAATAGAATCTTCAGCGTTGAATCAATGGTAAGAAGAAAGACAGTCAAGCCAAGAGCAAGCGGTCCAAAAAACGTTACAACTGGTCTATGTCCTAAATGCGGTACAATAGGAAAGATTTTGATTATAGGTGTGATTGGAAGCGAGAAAGGAAAATGCCAATCATGCAACGCTGAATTTACGCTGTAGAAAATACTGACAAAACCCTCAATAAAATAAACCATAAATTTTTAAGATCACATCTAGTGCAGATTGAATATATGGCAGGCGAAGATGAATCCATTTATGAAAGAGTAGCTAGACTGGAAGACGAAGTTGCTAGCTTAAGAAATGAAGTGGATGTCTTGAAAGGAACAATGCGAAACAAGATAGTGAGATATGAACATAAATTAATCAAGAAAGGAAAAGACATACAATCAATTATTGACTAGACTTTTCTTTGATACCTTTTATCATTTCTAAAATATCGTCAACATCATCTGCTTCTGGGGCCAACTCAAGATATCTGTTAAGTGATATTAATGCAAGATCCTTTTGTAGCAATCTTAGCTGAACAATTCCCTTATCTCTAATATCTTCAGGTGAATCAGGTTCAAGACCTAATGCCATGTTTATACAATGCATTGATTTTTCATAGTTAAATGACTCTGTGTAAGAACCTTTTAGATTTCTTAAAATTCTAATCAGTATCTTTTCTGGTTCTACATCGTTTAGATATTCTGGTTCAAATTCTACACCGTCACCATAAGTTGCATCCAATATGTCCTGAAGATCCTCGATATCTAATAGACTTCCTCTGTTAAAGGGATCAAGAATCAACTCTTCTGAATATTTTACAAGAAAATGTCCTGGAAATCCTACGGGTTTAAGCTCAAGACCTATTACTTTTGCAATCTCGATGTAAATTATGCATAATGTGATTGGTATTCCACTACGTTTGTCTATTACAACATTTAGAAAATTATTTCTTGGATTGTAATAATCATCGTCATCTCCTTCAAATCCTAACATGTCAAACATGTATTCGTTTAACATGGAAACAAGATAGATTGGATTTTTTACATCTGAAACATGATCACGCAATCCTTGCTCCAATGTTCTTAATTTTTGGACATACTCTGATATGTCTAGATTGGGAAATTCTAGTATCTGGGATAATTTCAGACATTTTTCAACCAATGTGTATTGTGAACTTTTTGCATAAGAGATCCACTCTGCTGCAAATGGATCGAAATTGCTCATTTTCTGTTTAGATAACTTTCTGGGTTTTTGAGTTCACGAGTTGTGGGAGGGTTCTCAATTAGAGTCTTGTACGTATCCTTGCCTAATTTGGTAAATATGTATTCTGTAAAGTCTGTTCCCATGCTCTTTCTAATCTGATAAGATGAGATGTCACTATTTGCAAATGTGACTAGATAATTCTTAAAGTCTTGATCATCTCTTAGGATGTTTTTAACTGCAAATTCTGCCATTCCCTCCATTGTTGTAAATGCAGCATGGTGTGCTTGTATTGGCTTTAACCATCTTTGGTAAATGTCAAGAAGTTGTGGAATCATTTCTGAAATTTTGGGATCAATTGTTACCTTGTTAAACGTCATAACATCTGGGCCCAAGACTTGAACTATGAAATTATCTGGATTTAATACGAAAAATAGATTTGCCCTCTTTGCAATTGGATACTCCTCTGGAACTTCTGGCAATTGCAAGTAATTGAAAAGATTTTTTATTGTAGGTTCGTCAAGGGCAAGAATAATTTTAGCAAGTTCTTCGTTTATGGCATTTACTTCAGATACTGCTATCTTGTTAATATTGTAAAGATTGTTTTGTATCGAGTGAACTTGCTCTTCTAAAATGGTCATCTTTAGCGCTCCTATATATCCCGAATTTACTTGATCAAATCTTGATTCATAGGGCTTGCCTTGCTTGTATAGTATGATTTGAGGATAACTCGATAAAATGAACTTGTTTAAGTAAATTGCAGATTCATAAAAATCTCCATATGTTGTAGATATCTGGGAGATGTACCCCTTTGCATATGTAGAATAAACTAGAAATCTAAAAGTCTGATTTTCTGCAAGCGATGATATTTTTTGAACATCTTCATGTGCAATTGCACTAAAAAGTTCATCTACAAATTCTACGGATTCCTTTGTTGGATAAACTTTACGACCTTTGAGACGCTTAAACTCTACAAGCTCTGGAAATTCCGCTTTGATCTGGCTCACTGGAATTCCAGTAAACTCTGTTATCTTTTTTGACGTATCTGCAAATAGTCTATTGCTAATTGTTTCTATACTTTCAAATTTTATATTTGAAGCAAATTCCTGCTCAGCCTTTACCTTTGAATCGATTATCTCTTTTTCCTCGTTTAGCTCAACTGAGAGCTGATCCAAAAGGGCATATGCAAACTCTTCAAATTCTGTCATTATGAGATTGGATCAAACATGCCAATTTAACATTAACTTTGGATCTACATGTCTACTTTGGGTTGTATGTCACTCATTGATTTTGGACGTGAATCACTGACATCCTTTTGTGGTAAAATGATGTATCACTACATTCCATGGCATATCTGATGGAAATGAATAGGGATGAACAAACGGTGGATCTTTTTTGAATGTCTTTACTAGACAAGATTTTTCATAGATACTCTGAGTTTGTATCAGTGATGAATCGCGTTTATCAGGAGACATACTCTCTGCAAAATACACTTCATCGGGAATTTTTTTGATAAAATTAAAACTAAAAAAATCTGTAACTTGAAGATCTGGTCTGAATTGTTTTACGACCCACCCATAACCTGGATTTGTAACCAGCGTGGAATTCTTTGGTAGTGTACTTGTAATGTATTCTATTGCTTCTCTCTGGGCCTGTCCAGCATCAAAGGATGTTATCCATATTGTAATTCCGATTGATGATAACACCAGAACTATCAAAAGTAGATCAAATGTTCTGTCATTACTCTGTGTTGATTTTATGCGGGAAACTCTATTTGCAAAATCATAAAGTGGTTTTCCTGAAAAAATACTCAGTATTGGTAAAATTGGTATTGTGTGAACAAATCCCACAAAACCTCCTCTGAACAAAAATCCTAGATATGGCACTGACAAGAGTGGTGCAAAAAACTGTTTTTTCTTTGTCAGCTGTACAATCCCTGTAATTCCAAAGACTAGTCCAATTGGTATTATGAAAGCAAGAATTTGTAATGCAATGCCATATGGTAATGAGGATGACCTATTTGCCTGCCATAACTGGGTGGATAGTATGTGGGATAAGTCATGCTGGCTTGACATTGCAATGATCCATGAGAGAAGCGTTGCAATGAGAGAAATTGACCATATTATTCTGTAACGTGTATTATTTCTTAAAATATAGAAAATCATTGCAGGAAGAAAGAAAATTGCAGAGAACTTGACAAGTAATGCGCATCCAAAGAGTAATCCTGATACGATTAACTTGGACTTTGATGAAAGATTATCATTTCTTGGTATGATCAAAAATAGTGATGACAATACAAAGAGTATCATCAAAGGATCTAGCAAGAGATTTCGAAATGGCCAAAACGCTGGAATTAATCCAAAGGTAGCAAGTGAGATTAGAGAAAATTTTTTGTTATTGTACAATCGGTCTGATAATTTGTAGACAAGAATTACAATTGGTATGATATATGATACCGCAACTAGTCTTGGAATTAAAAATAACAAAAGCAATTGTAAATTCATATCATGAGTTTGCAAATGAATTATTGAATTTGGAAATCCTACTGCTGAAAAAAATAATGATGGTATAATCCATCCTAAAGTTGGATGGTCTATGTAGTTTGGATAT
>JARLFW010000002.1 GCA_031296345.1 Nitrosotalea sp.
ATATTCTCTTAACAAAGCCTGTATCAAAAAAAATATTCCACTTGTAACAGGAGCTGCAGTAGGAGTTTCAGGTCAGGTGTTTACTATCTTACCACATCAAACTGCATGTTATCATTGCATATTTCCATCCTTGGATGAAAATTCCATGCCTACGTGTAGTACGGAGGGAGTTCACCCATCAATACTATCCATTGTTGGAGGAATTGAGGTTGCAGAAGCAGTCAAAATTATGATAGGACGAACTCCGACATTGGCAAATAAATTACTCTACATTGATCTTGATAATCTTGATTTCAATACTACTGTTTTCAATAGGGTAGATGAATGTCCAGAATGTGGTTCTGGTACACATGAAGAATTGCCAACACAAGAACTCATTGTTGAAGAATTATGTGGACGTAATAGGGGAAAACGTACCTTCTCTATAACTCCAACAAAGATGATTGAGATTGATGTTCCAAAAATAACTAATATTGCATCAGAGAAAGGCTTCAAAGTACAAAATCAAGGTGAACTTGGATTATCAATTTCTTCTAATGATATCTATGTGAGTTTCTTGAAACGTGGATCAGCTGTAATTGTCGGTGAAAAAGATGAAGATTCAGCTATCGTACTATACAAGAAATTAGTTAGCGCATAGAAAATTTTTAGAAATTTATACTGTCTTTATAGCTTCAACTAATTTTAAATAAGGATCTTCCATCGAAGCTAAAATTATTTTTGCCTTTTCTCTATTTGTTTTCTTATCCTTCAACATTTTTTTGCCTAGTATGGAGATTTTCTTTGGATTCGTTTCCCTTTTCACTAATCCTATGCGAACGAGATATTTTTCAATATAATTTGGGGCTGCATCATATGATATGGTTGGAACTCCCATCAAAGCAGATTCTGCAGTCATAGTACCGCCAGAGCCAATGAAAAGATCTGTAATGCTAAGAAGAGATTTACCATCTACAACTTTATCCATGATGATTACTTTATTACCGAATTTCTCTTTGAGTCTATTTTTTTGTGAAATGTATCTGGCCAAAACTATGATATTGCGAGACTTGGATTCTTTACTTATCTCATGAATTATGTTATCGCTCTCTGTCTTTCCTAGAATGTATGCAGCTTCAGATTCTTCAGGTCTAATTACGATCGTCTTTTTGCTTCGATCAACATCTACATTTTTTGTTTTTGATTTTTCTTTTACTATTACAGCGGCATCAATAGCTTTATAATGGATAATGTCTTTTTTTGAAATTCCATATTTTACAAATTCATTTTTGGGTATAACCCAGGGAATGAGAAGTTTCTGTACTAGTGGGACTGAGAGTCTCATTACCGCCTCTGCATGGGGAGAATCAGAAAATGCAATATGCTTAATTCCTATTCCATAAGAAATTCTTGCAGCTTCTGGAGAGCAAAAACTAATGGTCAAATCAGGAGAAAACTTTGCTATCAAATCTAAGAGGTGATTCATTCTCTGGATGCTTGAATGAAGTTTCCCTTCTTTGGTAGAACCACCATGTTTTCCAATTAATCTAAGATTTACGTTCTTTATCTTGGCTAGCTCCACAACTTCGCGATAATTTCTAGAAGTACAAAGTATTTTGTGATTTTTAGTCAATTTGCTTACCATTGGAGCAAAGAAAAGTAGCTGTTTAGGCGTCAGAATATCAAACCAAATTTTCAAACATTTTTGATATAATCTAAGGGTGGAAAAAGTTTTTCTTAGCCCGTACTCCTAGTCAGGATGAAATGGTTGCAACGAAAATTGTTGTATATGGCTTAAGTACTGAAGGATATTCGATTGCATGTCAAATGGCAATCAAAGGAGCTGATGTCTTTATAGTTGATGAATCTGCTCATATGGCAATTTCTCTCAAGGCAGAGATTGCAAAGACCTATCCAAATGTAACATCATTAAAAGAAGACGAACCACTCTTAGGTGTTGAACCAATTGATGTTGCAATATCTCACTCTGAATATCTTTTCTTTGCTCCCCGCATAAGAAAGACAGGTCAAGAAGCAAAGATGGAAATCCATTCAAAATTCAAAGATGCTACATCTTCAATAAAGAAAGGCGGTTCAGTAATTTACAATCTTCCAACTGGAATAGGAGGAAATAATGAAACTATTTCTCTACTTGAACATGTCTCAGGTCTTGAAATGGGAAAGGGTATATCTTACTTTTATTATCCACTTTCAAAAAATAATTTTCCAGAAATCATTGGTTCATTTAATGCAAAAGATGATGACAAGCTAGCCAAATTATTAGAGTCTGACAAAAAAGGAAAAAAATTTGTATCTATCTCTTCGGCAGAAATACTTCATGCGATTAAAATTCTGACTCAATTTTCAAGTCTATCAAGTGTTCTAGAAGTTTCCAAATTTGCACAAGATGAACAAACAAGAAATGATCTAGTTTTAACTGAATATAACAATCTCTTTCTTGATGATATGACTAATGGACTATACGATTTAAGATCACTTGGAACATCTGTAGAAGGGGCTGGTACAATGATGTACTTGGTAAATGGAAGTATAAAGGGAATAGAGGGTTATGTCAAGAGGTTAATTGATGAAATTCGTTCTACTTTGAAGAAAAATGAACTAAAAGCAAGTAGGACAAAAGTAGTTTTGGTATGGACTCAAGATTCCTATGAAATGCGTGGAGATAAAGTAGATATGCTAAATTCTCTTGTTACGAAATTGCGTGATTATATTGGTGATGTCGAAATACATCAAGGACCAGAATTAGATATTTTTCATAGTGACAAGACAACTATTATTGTAGCTTGCTCAAAATTTGATTACGATAAAATAACGAAAAATGGAAAAGACTCTGATGTTATAGTAATTAAAACAAATCCTCTCTGTGAGATATTATAATAAGGGTAATGTATTGAAAAATAATATTAAAATTGTCTGACACAAATGATCCACCTCAAAATGAGGTAGAAGAAACTCAAGAACTTCATAAAAAAGATGATGAAATGGAATCAACACAAGAACTTGTGGATGCATTAAAAATTCAATTAGACAAGGAAAAAGAAAAAGTATCTTCATATGAAACAAAAATCCAATACTTGCTTGCTGATTTTGAAAATCTGAAGAAAAGATCAGAAGTTGATGTTCAGACGCGTGTTAATTCAATTTCTGATGGAATTATTCTCAAATTTCTTGGAATATATGATGATTTTGTTCGTGCAAAAGATGCCTTGTCAAAACAGGATATAAACACTGAAGGACTAAATGCCATTTTAAAAAATATGGATACATTTCTAGCAGAATTTGGAGTAAAACCAATTGAGGCAGTTGGTGAGATTTTTGACCCAAGATTACATGAGGCTATCTCTGTAAAAGAAGATCTAACATTAGATGATAATGTCATTACTACAGAATTTCGTAAAGGATATATTTTGAAAGACAGAGTTATTAGACCAAGTTTAGTGGAAATATCCAAGAGACATATCTAGGAGATAAATGAAAATGACTAAAATTATTGGTATTGATTTGGGAACAAGTAATTCTGCGGCAGCTGTAATGATGGGTGGAAAACCTACTCTAATTCCAGCATCTGAAGGAACTACAGTTGGAGGAAAGGCTTTTCCTTCTGTTGTAGGACTCACAAAAGATGGTCAACTCATCGTAGGAGAACCAGCCAGGAGACAGGCAGTAACAAATCCAGAGGGAACAGTTGTGGCAGCAAAAAGAAAGATGGGAACAGATCACTTTTTTAAAATTTATGATAAAGAATACAAACCCCAACAAATTTCTGCTTTTATTCTACAAAAAATAAAGCGAGATGCTGAGGCATTTATTGGCGAGAAAATCGAAAAAGCGGTAATCACAGTACCCGCATACTTTAACGACAATCAAAGACAGGCAACCAAAGACGCTGGTCAGATTGCAGGTCTTGACGTTGTAAGAATCATAAATGAACCTACTGCTGCGGCACTTGCATTTGGTCTTGACAAATTAAAACAAGACATGAAAATCATGGTATTTGATTTAGGGGGAGGTACACTTGATGTAACCATAATGGAGATGGGTGGAGGTGTCTTTGAAGTTATGAGTACTTCGGGAGATACTCAGCTTGGAGGAACTGATATGGATAAAGTTATGATTGACTATATTGTTGACAGCTTTAGAAAAACATCTGGAGTAGATATTTCTAAAGATAGTGCAGCCATGGTAAGAGTACGAGAAGCTGCAGAAAAAGCAAAGATTGAACTTTCTTCTATATTTGAAACTGATATCAATCTCCCGTTTATTTCATATGATCAATCTTCTGGTCCAAAAAATCTTGAATTGAAAATAACTAGAGCAAAGTTTGAAGAACTCATAAATCCAATTGTGGAAAGATGTAGACCCTCAGTTACAAAGGCCATGGAAGACGCAAAACTTTCTCCAGCTGATGTTAGTAAAATTATCTTAGTTGGAGGTCCTACCAGAATTCCTCTAGTCAAAAAATTTGTGGCTACTTTAATGGGAAAAGAAGCTGAAGCAGGAATAGATCCAATGGAGGCAGTTGCATTAGGAGCAGCTGTTCAAGCAGGAATTATTGCAGGTGAAGTTACAAGTGATATTGTACTTCTAGATGTAACTCCTCTTACACTTGGTTTAGAAGTACTTGGAGGATTACGAGAACCCATAATTGACAGGAATACAACCATTCCTACATCTAAGAGTAAGGTATTCACAACTGCTGCAGATAATCAAACTGCAGTAACTATTCATGTAGTACAAGGAGAGAGGCCAATGGCTGTAGACAATGTATCCCTTGGAAGCTTTAATCTATCAGGAATTCTTCCTGCACCACGAGGAATTCCACAAATCGAAGTCAAATTTGACATAGATGCAAACGGTATACTCAATGTTGCAGCAAAAGATCTAGCTACACAAAAGGAAGCGAAAATAACTATATCTGCAAGTACAAAACTTGCCAAAGAAGACATTGAAAAGATGACAAAAGACGCTGAACTTTTTGCAGAGCAAGACAAAAAGAAAAAGGAAGAAGTATTAATCAAAAATGAAGCGCAACAAGCTATCTATGCAGCTGAAAGTTTGCTCAGCCAACAGAAAGACAAGATATCACAAGATCAGGGTGTTCAGGTAAGTAATACGATAAAAGATCTAAAAGATGTTCTTGAAAAAAGTGTTGAAGAGATAAAACCAAAACTTGATGCATTGACAAAAATAATAAATGATATCAGTACAGAACTTTACAAAAATGCTACACCTCCACCAGGGGCAGCTGGACAAAGTGGACCAGATGCAACTGCACAAAGTGGACCTGGTGACACCGGACAGGATGCAGGCAAATCGCCAAACTGATCTTTATACAAGGGAATGGTCTAGTTGAATCATCATGAGCACTAAACGTGATTATTATGAGGTCCTTGGAGCTTCAAAGAGTTCTACACCTGATGAGATAAAATCACAATATAGAAAACTTGCTCTTAAATTCCATCCTGATAAAAACAAGTCTCCTGACGCAACAGAACATTTCAAAGAAATCTCAGAAGCATATGCGGTATTATCTGATCAGGAGAAACGTAAACTCTATGATGCTTATGGTCATGCAGGCGTAGATGGGAAATATAGTACAGATGATATCTTCCAAGGTTCACGAGCCAATTTTGATGACATCTTCGGGGGCTCTGGTGGTTTTGATTCTATTTTTGAATCTATTTTTGGTAGGGGTGGCGGATTTAGATTTGGAGGATTTGATTTTGGAGGATCCGGAAGAGCAAGAGGCTCTGATTTAATGTATGAAACAGAATTAACACTAGAAGAATCTCTCAAGGGAAAACATGAAGAAATTGATCTGCCCAGATTGATAAATTGTGATGCCTGTAACGGCTCAGGCTGTAGTCCAGGAACCTCTATGAGAACATGTTCTGTGTGTAATGGTCATGGTCAAACTAGAACATCACGTAGTAATGGATTTTCTACATTTGTAACTGTACAACCATGCAATACTTGTAGAGGCCAAGGAAAAATTATAGAAAGACCATGTTCAAAATGTAAGGGAATAGGTAAACAGAAAACAACAAGGAAATTCCCATTTGAAATTCCTCCTGGAGTTGAAGATGGAGAATACAGAATACAAGGTGAGGGAGAATCAATTCTGAATGGTGTGAGTGGTGATCTCATAGTCCGAATAAGGGTTAAACCTCATGACAAATTCAAAAGAGATGGCGCTGATATTTTCTATGATGCACATATTTCTATGATTGATGCAACATTGGGAAAAACCATTATGGCAGAAACACTGGAAGGCGCAGAAAGACTTGATGTGGAATCGGGTAGTCAGCCAAATACAATAATTAAACTCAAAGGAAAAGGACTTCCTCGTCAAAGTGGAAGAGGCAGAGGTGATGAGTATGTTAGACTTGTTATCAACATACCAACTAAGATAGACAAACACCAACGTAAGCTACTAGAAGAACTAGGAGACAGTTTTGACGGGAGTAAGTAACATTGAAAATAGCTCTTGATGTGGATGGAGTTTTGGCAGATGTAATAGAATCATGGTTGTCTTATAATAATAAAATAAGACCAACAATATCAAAATCACAGATATCTGAATGGGATTTTTGGAAAAATCATGATATCAATAAATTTGATTTTTACAATGAACTTTCAATTTGTTGGAAATCATGGGAGGATATTCCTCCCACAGAAAATAATATTGCATCTGCTACAAAACAACTTTCAAACATTGGTACTATTGATATCGTTACTGCAAGAGATGAATCTACACATAGTGATGTAAAAAACTGGCTCAAACTTCATAAAATTAATTTCAATAATTATATTGGTGTTCTAGAGGGGGTTGAAAAATCAAAATTAGATTATGACATATTTATTGATGATTCTCCTCTTAATGCAAAAAGTATGCTGGAAAAAGGAAAATCTGTGATACTTTACTCACAACCTTGGAATTTATCATTTGAGGATAAACGAGCAACAAGAATTCATGAACTGAAAAATGCTGTACCTATAATTGATAATATGATTAATGAGAGTAAATGATTTTAAAACAAAATTAGTAAATATAAAAAAGCAAATTTAGATGGATAACATATGATAGTTAAGAGAATTATTACTTGTCTATAAAGAAGACACTTATTGTAGGATTCCAAATCTCACGTTATTGCGGGGGTCGCCTAGCCTGGTCAACGGCGTAAGGCTCAGAACCTTATCTTTTAGGAGTTCGTGGGTTCAAATCCCACCTCCCGCACCTTACTTTTTGCTTATTTCTTATCTATCCGAGTCTTTATCTTATCTTCTAAAAGTTGATTTAATTTCTGACCATCCACTTTACCACGTAATGTTTTCATTGCCAAACCCATCAGAGGACCCATTGATCTTAACCCTTGTTCTTCAATAATCTTAAGATTGGATTTTACCAATTCATCTAGTATCTGATGCAGTTTAGTATCCTCTATTGTATCCAACGCATTGGCCTTGATTGCATCTGAAATTGTTTTTGACTTTCCACTCATGAGACTTTCAAATATCATCTCAAGAGATTCTTTTGCTATCTTTCCATCTGTTACTAAACTAAAAGCTTCTAAAATATCTAAAGTCTTTAGTAATCCTGAATCCATTCCACGTCGTTCAAGATTTGTTATAGTACCACAAAGAGTAGAGGCGACAAAATTTGGAGAGACTTGCTTGTCTTTACATATTGTTTCAAAGAGATCTAAATATTCTGAATCAAATATCTGAGCTGAAAGCTGTTGATTCAATTCATATTGTTTTTGTAATGCTAAAAGATTCTCCTCCCATGATTTTGGAATCTTATTTCCTGCTTCTCCTATCTCGGTATTATTTACAATAATTGGTGGTATATCAGTCTCTGGATACATTCTAGAAGAACCTGGTCTTGGTCGCAGGAATACCGTCTCACCTGTAATTGTAGCAGCTCTTGTCTCTGCAGGTATTCCATTTTTTGCGTCCTCGATTCTTTTTATGAGCGATTCTATCACTTTATCCAGTTTTCTCTCATTTCCAGCTAATATGATAAAAGCATCATTGGGACTTACATCAAGTATCTTTCTTACCTCTTTGATTTCTGATTCTTCGATACCATAGTTTGGAAGTTCATCCGAATGAAAAAGTCCTCCCAATCCAAAAAATCTTACCAACTCACCTAACTGTTTTCCTAGTCTAATTCCGGGATATGGTTCCCATCCAAACATTCCTGCAAATCCTTTAACTCTCATTGCCTTCATAGAGGAACCCTCTACAAGGGATTTCTGGATGATTTTTGATTTGCAGTTTCTAAAAATATCTGAGACATCTTTTACATCGTGAATTTTTTCTATCTTTTCTGTCTTCATAGTTCTTAATTTCTCTGCTATGATTTTTAGACCATGCTGTCTTTTTGCCTCGTATTCTATGACTTTTTCTAACTGGTCAAGTTTTTGTACTCCCTTTACTTCTATCACCGCACCACCTCCTTCTATTGATACATTGACATCTTGTCTGATTGAACCGAGTCCCCTTCCTACTCTTTTTGTTGCACGTAACATTCGGCCCAAAGTTAAGGCAATATTCTTGATTTCTTCAGGAGTGCCAGCAACTGGATCTAGTGCTATTTCTACCAGTGGTATACCGAGTCTATCCAAACTG
>JARLFW010000141.1 GCA_031296345.1 Nitrosotalea sp.
AAGTACCTGACAAGAAGGGCAGAAAAGATATCTTGATGATTCATACAAGAAACATGCCTCTCAGTGACGATGTCAATTTGGACAAGACTGCTTCAATAAGTCATGGTTATGTGGGAGCTGATTTAGAATACCTATGCAAAGAAGCTGCAATGAAATGCCTCAGAAGATTGCTACCTGAACTAAACATGGAAGATGAGAAACTTCCACCAGAGACGCTTGACAAACTAATAGTGAGTGGTGAAGATTTCCAGAATGCAATAAAAGAAGTTACTCCATCTGGAATGCGTGAGGTTTTCATAGAAAACCCCGATGTAAGTTGGGATGAAGTAGGAGGACTGGAAACTGTAAAACGCGAACTTCAAGAAGCTGTAGAATGGCCAATGAAATATCCCACTCTTTACACCAAGTTAGGACACAGAATGCCAAGAGGAATATTATTACACGGTCCTAGTGGAACAGGTAAAACTCTACTTGCAAAGGCAGTTGCCACTGAAAGTGAGGCTAACTTCATTTCTGTAAGAGGGCCAGAATTATTATCAAAATGGGTAGGAGAATCAGAACGTGGAGTAAGGGAAATATTCAGACGTGCAAGACAAGCATCACCTTGTGTAATATTTTTTGATGAGATTGATTCTATTGCCCCAATACGCGGAGTAGGAGGAGAAACAGCGGTTACAGAAAGAGTAGTCAGTCAGCTTTTGACTGAATTAGACGGAATAGAAAGCTTACATGGTGTTGTTGTACTCGCTGCAACTAATAGAGCAGACATGATAGACACAGCATTACTAAGACCTGGTAGATTTGATAAAATAATACTTGTTCCATTACCAGATAAAGAAGGAAGAAAGAAGATTTTAGAGATAAACACAAAGGAGATTCCTGTCATAAGAGAATCTATGACAAACGGTATGAAAAATCCAGATTATGTAGATATTGAAAAGATTGCAGAGGTCACAGATGGAATGAGTGGTGCAGATGTAGCATCAATAGCAAATACTGCAGTCTCTCTTGTAATACATGAGTTTCTTGACAAATATCCTGATCAAAAGGAAGCTGAGAAGCAGGCAACTGAAGCAAAGGTAACCATGAGACATTTTGAAGAAGCTGTAAGAAAGGTAAAGACCCAAAAAGAGCTAAAGATAGGCGAAAAGATCGCAGTTCCTTACTATAGGTAATTTTAATAAAATAACTTTTCCATTCCCTAGTGAATGTCACATTTTGGATACAAAGGAAAAGGACTCGAATTTCTTACAAATAATAAGATAGAGGTAGGCAGTCAAGTAAAAATTCATGCAGATTCGATTTACACAGGAGTTGTGATGCCAAGATATGAACACAGTGATGATCACCACATTGTTTTGAAACTAAAAAGTGGGCATAACATAGGTTTAGAGCTTGATAAAATCAAAAAAATAGAGTTAGAATCACCACCTGCAACAAAAAAAGAAAATAGTTATAATTCACAACCAAACCCAAAACTTCCAAAAATTCTCCTATTATCTACTGGTGGAACAATTGCAAGTAGGATAGATTATAGAACAGGAGCTGTTACTCCTGCACTTTCTGCAGCAGAACTTAATGCAAGTGTTCCTGAACTTGCAACCATTGCCAATATAGATACTGAGGTAATTTTTTCAGAATATTCTGAAAATTTACTTCCAGAGCACTGGATAAAGATTGCAGAGAAATTAGATTCGTATTCTAGATCAGAGTATAATGGAATCATAGTAGCTCATGGTACAGACACTATGCAATATACTGCATCAGCATTAGCATTTTCTTTAGTAGGATTTCCAAAGCCAGTTGCTTTAGTAGGTTCTCAGAGATCATCAGATAGACCATCTTCAGATGCTGCATTGAATTTAATTGCTGCAACCAAATTTTTGATAGAGATACATTCCCCAGGAATTTTTGTAGTAATGCACAATAATTCAAGCGATGATGAAATTGCCTGCAACTGGGCAACACGCGTAAGAAAAAATCACACCAGTAGAAGAGATGCTTTCAAGACCATAGGAGGATCTCCTGCATATGTAGTAAAAGGAAACAATGTTGAAAAAAACAAATTGTTCAATCTCCCTAAAAGAGAATACACTCCAAAGATCAAATTTGATAATCGCGTTTTATTGTTAAAGTACTATCCAGGCCTTGATCCTGAGATTATGAATTATGCTACAAATTCCGGATACAAGGGAGTAATTATTGAAGGAACTGGACTTGGTCATGTGGGTAAGACAATGTATGGAGCAATAGAAAAAGCAAAGAAAAAAGGACTGTTTATCGGAATGACCTCTCAGTGTATTGACGGAATGGTAAGAATGACTGTTTATGACAGTGGTAGAGATCTATTGAATCTAGGAGTAATACCACTTGGAAATATGATACCGGAGACGGCTCTTGTGAAAACAATGTGGGCATTGGCCAATTCCAAAGATTCTGATGAAATGACAAAGATGATGAAAGAAAATATCGCTCTTGAATTTTCAGACTAAGCTTTAAAACAAGTACAAGAATAAAATTACAAGTGTCTGAAATTCAAATTGATAAAATAGGATTACTAGTAGGACTGGAAATACATCAACAACTTGCAACTGGTAGCAAGTTATTTTGCAAGTGTAAACCTATAGAATCAGATGAATATTCAATTAACTTTACACGCAAATTAAGAATAACAAGTAGTGAATTAGGAGAATTTGATCCTAGTGCTCTTTTTGAGAAAAGTAAGGAAAAGACGATCTCATATTTTGGTAATCCGGAAAGTAGTTGTTTGGTAGAGCAGGATGACGAACCTCCACATGATCTTGATCCTATTGCAAAAGAAACCGTTTTGATCATATCATCTGCACTGAAATCAAATATTTTCAATGAAATTTATGTAATGAGAAAGCTTGTAATTGACGGATCAAACACTTCAGGTTTTCAGAGAACCATGCTAGTATCTTCTGGTGGAATTCTAGAAGTTAATGGTAAGAAGATAGGCGTTCAAAGCATATGTCTTGAGGAAGATGCGGCAAAACTACTCAAGGATACAGGAGATACAAGAGAGTATAGTTTGGATAGACTTGGCGTA
>JARLFW010000142.1 GCA_031296345.1 Nitrosotalea sp.
AAATATTGGCATAGAGATTGATTCTATGATAAAGAAAACAGATTCGTTGTCTGTGCTCAGTGACGATATTAGGAACATAAATTCTGAATTTACCAACTTCAAAGTAAATATTCTTGGCAAGAGTAAGGACCTGGATGGAAAGATATCAGATTTTGCAGAATTGTTAAACAGGAATTCATCATCCATCTCAGAGTTTAATAAGAAAACTTATGAGATTTCACAACAGCTGCAAGATATTCGTCATGTGACTCACAAGACATCTCAGAATACATCACATGAAGTCATGGGATTACTTCGCTTATCAGAATTCCAATCAAATATCAGAATGCGTTCTGAATCAAAATATGGCACATTAGAAGATATTGAGAAAATGGTAAGTCAAACTAAAGATATGATAAATCTATTTGACCGTATTTCTATCGAGGTAGAAACAAAGATGCCGCTGCCCCTAGAAGTAAAACAGTGTAGCATATCAAAGATCTTGGATTGTTCAGATAGATGGGAGATAAGGTTTACAGATGTATTCAGACTTTTGATTACAGAACTTGGCTCAGACATTGTAAAAGAAGCAATTAGAATAGAACAAGTTCGTGATCTTTTTGGAATACGAGCAATAGATGAAATAAGACGTGAATTGAATATTATTTAGGTCAGTCTGTCATTTCAAAAGATTCTAGTTTTTCCTTTTTCTTCTTAAGAAGTGCAAAGATTCCAATTATTACTGCAACCCATATGCTTCCAAACAACATGTTTGAAATGCTGACATACATGTATGGTGTTGCATCAAGCAAATTGAATACTATTGTAGTTGCTTGAGCATGAATATTGAGCATCCCTGTATGAAATGCTGCAGTATCAGGTGAAGTAGTAGATATTTTATCAAGTGTTGATAACATTGTGTTAAGGTCTTTTTGCATCAATCCAAAATTAGTTTCATCTGTAGGAAATATCCAAACAGGGTTACCAGATTTTGGCAAGAGTTGTTGCACCATTTGTATATCATCATGAATTGTCTGTGGATCAGAAGTAGCTTGAATCCTAGACAAAATTCCTCTTGATTGGTCAAGTGGGTAAATGGTACTGCCATATTCCTCAAAAGCCATAACTACACCTACTACAATTAATCCAAGTATACCAGCCAATGCAATTTTATAGTAATTATTTGCCATTTTCTCCGCCTTTGTTTCGACTCTACTTCTTGATTTGCCTTTTTTAAATGTTGAATGGGATATGCTAAGATACGCAATGTAAAGAAATCCAATAACCTGGATGCCCAATATTGGAACAAATATCGGATTATTAGAAAATATTGCAATAAAGATCCCCACTATGCCATATACCCCAAAGAATATCTCAAGAAGTGTAGTTTTTGTAAACGGAAGAGCATATGCCTTATCTCTCCAATCATCATCGTTTTTTATTATTCCAAATTTCGGAGTACGTAAAAATTCATTTTTCTTTCCAAAAAATGCATCAAATACTGCTACAGTGTTGTTAACAGACATGCCTGCAGAATAGATTATCAAATACAAATAGGAAAGAGCCTTTGATTTCCACTTCTTGTGATACATTCCTTGAATGACCATTATGTATGCCACTGGTCCCATAGCTAGATACGCAATTATTGTTAATGCTGGCAATCCACTTATGATATAGAGATTTATTTTTGAAGCTAAAAGTATCGGTAAAATTAAAAATTGTGCAAGTACTAGTGGATGCACAATATGTCTTGTAAGTTGAACAAAAGCCTGAATCTTCGTATCAACAGGTATTTTCTTAATTGTAACTTCTCCAAGTAATTTGATGGCGCATTGGATAGAGCCTTTTGCCCAGCGAAATTGTTGCCTTTTTGCAGAGTTCATTTGTACTGGAAGTTCTGCATCTACAACAATGTCGGGAACAAAGACACATTTCCAACCTTTCATCTGAGCTCTATAACTAAGATCTAGATCCTCAACTAGTGTAGCAGTATGCCAACCACCAGAATCTTCGATGCATTCCTTTCTCCAGATACCGGCAGTACCATTAAAACTCATAAATAGATGAGAATTGCTTTTTGCTTTTTGTTCTATTAGGAAATGAAAATCAAGACTGAGAGCTTGTGCCTTTGTCAGGGGAGAATATTTTTCATTGACATGACCCCATCTGCATTGAACCAATCCAATGTTTGGTTTACAGAAATATGATATTGCTCTTTTTAGAAACCATGTAGGTGGAATAAAATCGGCATCAAAAATAGCAATGAAATCTCCTTTTGCGGATTTCATTGCATTTCGAAGTGCACCTGCCTTGTAGCCTTTCCTATCCGACCTTTGAATATGCTGTATATCAAATCCCTTCTTTTGATAGTCTGAAACTAGATTCCCAAGAATATCTTGTGTCTCATCAGTCGAATCATCAAGTACTTGAATGGAGAGTTTATCTTTTGGGTAATCCAATGCACAGACTGCATGTATCAATCTAGCAGCAACATACTTTTCATTATATATTGGAAGTTGAAGAGTAACAGATGGAATTTCTGTTAGTTCGATAGAGTCGTTCTTTTTTTGATGTCGTGAAATAACTACTAAATAATAAAAGTTGCAAGTATAGAGTGTGATTATCATTGCAATTCCAATGAAAACATTCCAAAGAAACTGTGTTAGAGTATTAGGAAGAGCGTGTGTTAACATTTGGAGTTTTTCAACTTTACAGTCTTTATAGCCGTACCGCTAAAGTTTCTCTATCCTTTTTTGGATATTTTTATTGCTTGAACAGGACAGACGTTTTCACAAGCTAAACAAAATATGCAATCTGGTTCTCGCGCCATAAGCGGTTTTTTATCAGAAGCTGGATGTCCTGCAAATTCAGCCCATTCGTATACTTTTACTGGACATGCATCAATGCACGCACCATCACCTATACATATATCATAATCAACTGATACAAATTCTCCCCATATTCCTAGTATTTCGTTGCCCTTTCGATGACCGAATACTTTTATCTTGTGACTAGACGGAGCAGTAAAAGTCTCAACGACCTTGAGCTTTGATTTAAAGTCTACATCTATTGGACCTGGTTTTGCTCCTTCATTAGCAACTGGCTCTTCTTCTTGTGCTACTTGTCCTGGCGGTGGAGCTACTGGCTTTGGTTTTGGTTTTGCATTTGGAACAATCTGGGCTAGTGGAGTAAGTTGTTCTAATTCTTTTAATGCTTGTTCTGGTGTTAATTGTTTCATTTTTACTTCATACTCTACCATTTTGTCAGCAAGTACACTATTTCTCAAAATTGTATCAATTACCATTTTTGCATTAGCATCTGCTTTCTTTCTATAATCTTTAACCCAAAGTCCATCTCCATATTTTTCAACGGGATAGATTTGGTAAATCATGTCTACAACTTCTCCAGTTACTATCTCAACTTGCACTTCAAGATTAATTTCCTTGTATCCACTATCATCTGGATCTGGCAAATTTTCTTCCTTCCAACGATATGTAGCATAAACTCTGTCAGCAAATTTATCCATTTCAAAAACTTTCTTAAATCCGCTAACTATGGAATCAATTTCATAGACATCTTCTAGTTTTACTGGAAGACGATAAAGACCAAGTTTGTAACTGTGTAAAGGATATACTCC